>JBCCDZ010000210.1:0-5765 GCA_039030525.1 Pseudomonadota bacterium
CGCGTTTTTGACCAAGCGGGTGGGGGATTTGATTCTGCTGATGGGGGTGATTGCCCTGTATCCGCTGGCGGGCACCTGGAGCTATACGGAGCTGGCCCAATGGGCGGCGGAATCGACAGATTGATCACCCGGTGTGGATAGCCGCGCTCGCGCAGCGCCAGGGTCAGTCGTTCTGGATCAATGCCATTGCGAGAATAGCTCGCACCCGTAAACACGACGAGAGGAGCATCATCTTGAGTCGCCTCGATCACGGCGGCATTGACGAAGCGATCAAAGTCCGTGGTGCGCCCGATGCCATTCGCAGCCGCCAGCGATTTCACCGCCAGCGCAGTCACGAACAAACCGACGAGAAACGCTGTTATCGATATCGCACGCGACCCACTGCCTGGTAGTTTCAGGCCGTGCGCCAGAACGAGGCCGAGTCCAGCCAGGATAAACAGGCTCCAATGCGTGATTCCGGTCCTCTCTGCGCGCGTCACATTGGGACGACCCCAAATTCGCGTAGCAGGAGAAGCAAATGGCTTGCCAATTCTCTTTTTAGGATACTAAGCGGCGTCGTCCGGCGTGTTTTCAGACATGGCGCGCATCATAAAGAGTGGGATCGATCCGCGCTCGGTCATCACCCAATCCAACGGCACATCATGTGGTTCGGCCGGAACCGCTTCAACTTCCTGGCCAAAGAAAGCCAGCCCACAGACGAATACCCGCCCTTGCTCGCGCAATTGCGCCAGGGCACGATCATAATGGCCTTTACCATAACCAAGCCGGTTACCACTGCGATCAAAGGCCAGAAGCGGGGTCAGAACGAGGGTTGGATTAACCATAGGAACCTCGGCATTTGGCTCGAGCAAGCCAAACGGTCTTTTTTCCAGCATGTCGCCGCGCTGATAGGCCCGGTACACCATGTTGCCATCGTCTTGCACGCACGGCAGGGCAAGCTTCGCACCCGCATCAATCAGCTTGCCCATCAAGGGCCGCGGGTCAATTTCGCTGCCAATTGGCAGATAGACCGCGACGATGGGGCCATACCGTTCGAAGAGTTTAAGCGGAAACTTGTCGGCCAGCGTTTCGCCGGCGTCCGGATCTCGCGCGGCCAATTCATCGCGCATGATTTTCATCTCAGCGCGCAAACTGTCTTTTTCGGACGTCATGCCAGTTCAGGTTCTTCAACAGGCGCGTCCGCCAGACCCACCAGCGCACGCGCATAGGCCCGCGCTGAGAATGGTTGCAGGTCTTCGGCTTTCTCGCCAACGCCCACAAAGTGGATCGGCAAGGCGTGGGCCTCAGCAATCGCGACGAGGACGCCGCCTTTCGCTGTGCCATCGAGCTTGGTCATGACAATGCCAGAGACGTCCGCTGTATGGCGGAAGGCTTCAACCTGGCTCAGCGCGTTTTGACCAACCGTCGCGTCCAGAACCAGGATGACATCATGCGGCGCGTCGGGATCGAGCTTGCGCGTGACGCGAACGATTTTCGCAAGTTCCGCCATCAGTTCTGTTTTATTCTGCAAACGCCCCGCCGTATCGACCAGGACCAGATCGAGATCCTCGGCCTTGGCTTTCTCTATCGCCTCATAAACGAGTCCTGCAGCATCCGCGCCCGGCTCTTTGGCCATCACGGGAATGCCGGCCCGTTCACCCCAAACGGTCAATTGCTCGATCGCCGCGGCCCGGAACGTATCGCCAGCGACGAGAAGCGCTTTTGCGCCTTGCTCCTGTAGCTTCGAGGCGATCTTACCGATCGTGGTGGTCTTTCCAGAGCCATTCACCCCGACAAACAGAACCACACGGGGACGCGACCCCTCTGAGAAATCAACGATCTCTTCGCGTGGCGACATGATGGCCTCAATCTCATCCGCGAGAGCCAGTTTGATTTCTTGGTCGGTGACATCCTTGTCCATACGCGTCTTGGCTAGGTTTTCGACGATACGGGCAGAGACTTTGCCGCCCATATCAGACGTCAGCAAGATGTCTTCCAGGTCCTCAAGCGCCTCATCATCCAGCGTCCGCTGTGTGAACAGGCTGGTGATGGAATTACCCATTTTCGACGAAGACTTGGCGAGGCCCGACGACAGTTTCGAAAAGAAGCCGGGCTGGGCCACTTCGGCATATGGGTCCGGTTCTCCTCGCGCAATCGCGGCCTGGCGTTCAGCTTCTCGGCGGGCGCGCTCTTCTGCCAATTGCTGGCGCAGGGCCTCATCGGCGCGGCGTTGTTCCAGCAAAGCGAGCTCGGCTTTGGCTTTTTCCTCTTCGGCGCGACGCGCGGCTTCAGCTTCACGCGCCGCTTCGGCTTCGGCGGCGCGGCGCGTTTGCTCTTCTTCGGCTAGTCGCGCCGCTTCCGCCGCCTCTTTGTCAGCGCGGCGCTTTTCCTCCGTCTCTCGCGCCAGGCGTTCGGCTTCTGCGCGCGCTTTTTCTGCCAAGCGCTGCTGTTCAGCATCTGCAGCGGCTTTTTCTTCGGCTTCTCGCGCGACGCGTTCGGCTTCAGCTTGGGCGCGCGCAGCGTCTTGAGCTGCTTTGGCATCGGCTTCGGCTTTCAGACGCGCGGCCTCGGCCTCCTGTTCAGCTAACAGACGCGCGGCTTCGCGCGCGTCTGCCTCTTGCGCCAATCGCACTCGCTCGGCTTCAGCTTCGACAGCCTCGCGCTTCTGGCGGTCCTCCCAGGCGCGGTTGGCTTCGGCAACTTTGCGTTCAATTTCCGCCTGTTCTTCAGCCTTGCGCACTGCATCCTCTGCCGCAAGACGTTCGGCTTCTTCTTCTGCGGCTTTCTGAGCCGCCAAGTCTTCAGCCGACAGTTCGGGCGACACCATTTCGGCGCCAACCTTCAGGGCTTCGTCTTTTTTCTTCTTCTTGCCGAACCAGAGAATCATAGGGCCTGCGCTTTCAATCTTGTCGTGTCATGTCCGATTATCCGGGCACGAATGGGGCGTCCAGCCTCGGTGCTGACAGTTTCAAACGACACCGGCGTGAAGTCTGGCAAACGGCCTTGCAGGTCGCGCTCTACCAGCACCTGCGTCTCGCGCCCGACATGACCCTCGAGATGCTGGTGCAAAGCCGCCTGGCCGGCGGCGCGCAAGCGGGTAGCGCGATCTTTGATTACGCTTTTCTCAAGTTGCGGCATGCGCGCCGCAGGCGTTCCTGGTCGCGGGCTATACGGAAAAGCATGAAGGAAAGCGATCTCGCACGCCTCGATCAAGCGTATGGAGTTTTCGAAGGCCGCCTCGCTCTCGGTCGGAAAGCCCGCAATAATATCCGCCCCTAGCGCGATTTCGGGTCGGACGTCCCGCAGGCGCTGCGCAAGCTCGATGGCCTGCTCGCGCGAGTGGCGACGCTTCATCCGCTTGAGCATCAGATTGTCGCCATGCTGCAGGCTGAGATGCATGAAGGGCGCAATGCGGGCATCGCTCATCACCTCGAATAAGGCTTCATCCATTTCGATCGCATCTATGGACGAGATCCGCAGCTGGCTCAGGTCCGGCACCAGTTTCAAGATGCGCTGGACCAGATTACCCAATTCAGGCTGACCCGGCAGATCGGCGCCCCAGGAGGTCAGGTCCACGCCGGTGAGCACAACTTCGTAATGGCCGGTTTCGACCAGTCTTTGCACCATGCGCACGACATCGCCAGCCGGGACTGAGCGCGAGTTTCCGCGACCATACGGAATAATGCAAAACGTGCAGCGGTGATCGCAGCCATTCTGGACCTGTACATAGGCCCGGGCGCGGCCATCCATGCCGTCAATCAAATGTCCCGCTGTCTCTTCGACAGACATGATATCATTGACCCGGACTTTTTCGGTGCCGCCCAGCAAGTCAACTGGTTTCCAGGTCTCCGCTTGCATCTTTTCGTGATTGCCAATGACGCGAGTGACTTCTGGCATCGCGGCAAACATGTCGGCATCAATCTGGGCCGCACACCCGGTGACGATGACCGGCGCCTCAGGGTTGTCTTTGGCCGCACGACGAATGGTCTGGCGCGCCGAGCGGACCGCCTCAGCCGTTACGGCGCAAGTGTTCACAATGATCGCCCCTTCCAGGCCCGCCTGATCGGCATGACCGCGCATGACTTCGCTTTCATAACTGTTCAAACGACAGCCAAGCGTGATGACCTGCGAGGGTCTGGACGAGGATTTTGAGTGCGTCATGGGTTCGAGCAGCCGATATCGCGCCACAATGATGTAAAAACAAGGTTTGTTTGGCGGTCAGCGCCGCCGAAACCGCGCCAGGACCGGCAGATGGTCTGACCCAATCGACTCCAGGACACGCACCTCGACAAGCTCGAGGTCGCCGTCGAACATAATATGGTCAATCGGCAATCCAACAGCGCGCAACCGGGTTGGCCAAGTGGCGACGCCGCGCGGGTCGCCGGCGCGCCTGCCCGGCAAGCGGCGAAATTCTGGTGCCCAGGGAGTGAGGTTGAAGTCGCCCAACATGATGAACGCGTCTGACCCCAATGCCGCCTCACCCGCGACGCGCAAAAGCGTATTGCGGGCTTTTAGGCCATCGCCCCAGAGGGGCGCCATCGCATGAGCCAAAACGATCCTTGTATTCTGCCAATCGCCGGAAAGGTCCGCCGTGATATAGGCCCGGCCCGCTGTGTCCCGGCGCAAGATGCGATCACGATCGGCTAGCGGCAGACGCGACAAAAGCGTAACCGGGTTCCCCATATGACGCGGCATATTTTCCCAGGCCGCATGCACGACATGCGGGTAATCCGGAAAGGCTTGGCGATAAGAATAATCGGTCATCCGGCTGACCGCTTCATTGATCGAGATCAGATCCGCCTGTTCGCGGATGGCGAGAACGGCAAGTTGCTCCATCGCATCGCGGCGCTCATATATATTGGCGGTAATGACGGTCAGACATTCTCCAGGCCCGCATTCTGTTTTTGTCGGTGCCTCGTATTTGGAGAAGAGCAGAAAAGGCATGGCTGCAGCGAGCACCAGGGCGCCGCCCATAAAGGCAGAATTGGGCCGCACGATCGCCAGAGCCAGAGACGCAAGCATACCGATGATCAGGCTGTGGGGCAAAAAGCTGACCAGCAATTCGAGCGCGACAATGCCCGGCGCCAGCTGTGCGATCAGGCACAGAAAGCTGACAAGATAGGCGCCAGCCGCGACCGCTGTCAGCGCCAAAGTCCACAAGGGGGAAGAGCGCACTTTATCAAGCATATGAGATTAGACCGTGAAGCTCTCTTCGAGCTCTACCGGGCCGGTCATGATGACATGATCGGTCGCCTCACTCCATTCAATGATCAGTTCGCCGCCATCCAGGATGAGCTTGGCCTTGCGATCGGTTTTGCCTGCCCGCGCTGCACAGACCAGCGCCGCACAAGCGCCCGTGCCACAGGCTTTGGTAAGACCGGCGCCGCGCTCCCAAACCCGCAAGCGAATGGTCTGACGATCAATAATCTGCGCGAACCCGACATTTACGCCTTCCGGGAAGGTCGGATGCCATTCCACCAAAGGCCCGATCGCTGGAATGTCATACTCATTCACGTCATCGACAAAAAACACCGCATGCGGATTGCCCATGCTGACCACAGCAGGCTTGTACAGATACGGGTCATCCATCGGTCCAATTTTGACATCGACTCCACGAACATCCATCTTTTCAGATAGCGGAATGTCTTCCCATCCCATCAATGGCGACCCCATATCGACACTGACAAGGCCGTTCTCTGCCCGCGCACCTTTCAGCAGATCGGCTTCCGTCTGGATGCGCACTTCATCCTTACCCAATTCTTCGAGCAATAAATGCGCGACGGCAC
>JBCCDZ010000211.1:0-5712 GCA_039030525.1 Pseudomonadota bacterium
CGCGGCGAATCCGATCTGGCAACGGTACTATTGCAAGCCTCGTTTAATGGCTTCCTGGCTCTCGCCATTATCTTCGTCATTGGCCGGTTTCTGCTGCGCCATTTATTTCGCCTCGCGGTCAACGCGGGCGGGCGCGATTTTTTGATGGCGATCACTTTGCTGACCGTGGTCGGTGCGTCTGTGATCACCGCCAATGCGGGCCTATCTCTGGCATTAGGCGCGTTTCTCGCCGGCCTGCTTTTGGGCGAGACCGAATTCAAGCATCAGACCGAGATCGATCTCGAGCCGTTTAAAGGTCTGCTGCTGGGTTTGTTCTTCTTGACTGTAGGTCTGGCCATCGACCTGTCCGTGGTGATCGACAATTGGCAAATCATCTTAGCGGGTCTGGCCGCGCTGCTGACGCTGAAAGCTGTGATCGCCTTCGTCGCCATTCGCGTGTTTTCTGGCAATCGCGAAACCTCCATCGAAACGGCCTCGCTTCTGGCCCCCGCGGGAGAGTTTGCGTTTGTCATTCTTGGCGCTGGCGTGGCGGCGGGATCCGTGGCTTCTGGCAATGCCACGATTGTGAGCGCGATTGTCGCCCTGTCTATGTTGATCATTGCCGCCAGCTGGCGGTTTGGACGCTGGCTCGCCAGATTACTCGGCGCGAAGCATACAGGCTTTCTCATTCAGCCCGATGCAAGTGAAAGCGAAGGCCATGTCATTATCGCCGGATTTGGCCGCGTCGGCCGAGCGGTGTCGCATATTCTGGAAAAGGAACAAGCCGACATTGTTGGCCTCGATACCAATCCCGGCATTGTCGCCAAACAGCGATCGACAGGGCGCCGTGTATATTTTGGCGATGGCGGACGCGACGAAGTCCTGCAAAAGGCCGGGCTCGCACATGCGGGCTTGGTTGTGGTGACAATCGACAATCAAGTCAGCGCCGAAGCCATGGTCAGAACTGCACGCGCCAGCCGGCCGGATGTCCCCATCCTGGCGCGCGCAAGAGACGCCGATCATGCTCAGCTTCTCTACAAAGCTGGCGCCACATTCGTCATTCCGGATGCGATCGAAGCAGGCTTGCAAATGTCCGCGCGGGCGCTCGAGGAAATAGGCTATGACACAGAGTCCGTGCGCACGCTGATCGCTTTAGAGCGCGAGACGGAATATCTGATGGCGAATGAAAATGCTGAGGAAACAGCAGACTAGAACGGCATTTTGAAGCCGGGCAACATCCCGCCCATACCCGCGGTCACGTCTTTCATGGCTTTTTCCATGGCCTGATCGAGATTCTTGCGCGCCTCGCGATGCGCGGCTTTGACCAGGTCTTCAATGATCTCGGCCTCGTCCTGCAGCAGGGACGGATCAATCTTGATTGATACCAACTCGCCCTTCCCTTTCAGGGTCGCTGAAACCAGTCCGGCGCCAGCAATGCCTTCGGCTTCTGTCTCTTCAATCTGGGCTTGCGCTTCTTGCATCTTGGCCTGCATTTGCTGAGCCTGTTGCATGATTTTGGTGAGATCAGTCATGGCGGGTCTGTCCTGGCATTAAGAGCGGCGTTTCAAGGGAACGACATTGTCTGTCAGCGTGTCTGGATCAAGGGGCGCACTGTTTTCAACATCGACCACTTCAGCGCCTGGTAGTGCGGCCAGCGCCGCGGCAATATCCGGGTGTTGGGCCGCTTCATCCAATTGTTCGCGCCGGACCCGCGTCTCTTTTTCTTTTTGAGTTTCAACCGACGAGTCCGACAGCATGACATCCCAGTCCATATCAGTCTCATATTCGAGGAAATCGGTTAGTCGGCGCAACAAATCGCGTGGCGCTCCCGGATCAACCGCGCAGACCAAACGCCCTGGCTTGAAATTTTCAGCGCGGATATATTTGCGGGCTTCGCCCCAGAGCCGAGCTTCCTTGCGACTGTCGAGATGGTCGAGGACATCGCGAAAACTGTCGAGCGTCTGCTCGCTCGCAGGCACCAATTGTAGAACAGATTCAGCCCCGCCCGACGGTGCACTGCCGGCCGGTTCAGGCTTTCCCGCGGCGCTCGAGGCCCCTCCTGAGCTGAGTATGCGCGCGGCCTCTTCCGGACTGGGGAGACGCGCAGCGGAAACCAGTCGCAACACCACCATTCGCAAAGCGGTATCCGCTTCAGGTGCGGTTTGCGTGTCGCGATACCCTGATAGAAGGATTTGCCAATTGCGCTGCGCTTGGGCCGGCGTCAGCGCCCCCGCCAGATCATGCGTGCGACGAGTCCAATCGGCTGGCCCTGGCAAACTGTAATTATTGCCAGCCGCCTGAACCGTGGCGATGTCAGCGGCGATTTCCAACATGTCTTTCAGAATGATCAGCGGATCTGCGCCCGCGCGGACTTGTTCCGCCACTTCATCAACCGCCTTTTGCGCTTCACCTTGAATGGCAAATTCGAAGGCGTCGAGCAGGCGCAAGCGATCGCCGAGGCCGAGCATGTCGCGCACCCGCGCGCCGGTGACCTGATCACCGTCCAATGCCTGAACGATGGCCTGATCCAGGATGGATAGACCATCGCGTACGGATCCTTCGGCGGCCCGAGCGATCAGCGCCAATCCTTCTTCGGAAACGTTCGCGCCCTCTTTCTCGGCGACCTTGGCCAGGTGCAGGGCGAGCGCTTCACTGTCCAGACGTTTCAGGTCAAATCGCTGACACCGAGACAGCACGGTAATCGGAACTTTGCGAATTTCAGTCGTCGCGAAGATGAATTTTACGTGAGGTGGTGGCTCTTCCAACGTCTTCAAAAGGGCGTTGAACGAGGCCGTCGACAACATGTGCACCTCGTCAATGATATAGACTTTGTGCCGGGACGAGACCGGCGAATAGCGAACGCCATCCAACAATTCCCGCATATCTGCAACACCGGTGCGAGAGGCCGCATCAAGTTCGAGGACATCCGGATGATTACCCGCCATGATGGCAGCGCAGAAATCGCCAGGCGGATCCAGTTCCATGCTCGGCGCATCATGCCCTTCGCGGCTATAATTGAGCGCACGGGCCAGCAAACGGGCCGTTGTCGTCTTGCCGACGCCGCGTACCCCGGTCAGCATGAATGCATGCGCGACACGCCCGGTTTCAAAGGCATTGGTGAGCGTCCGCACCATGGCTTCCTGACCAATCAGATCAGAGAATAGGCGCGGTCGATACTTGCGCGCCAGGACCTGATAGCCGTCCTCTTTCGGCGCCCCCATTTCAGCTTCCCCAAACATGGAGAAAGTGGCGTCGTCGCGTTCTGTCTCGTCCGGGGATTCGGGCGTCTCACTCATCGTCAAAGCTTATGGCAGGGACTCGGGGGTGGCGGCAAGCGATGGCACCATTTCGAGGCCAAAATCCCACAGGCTTAAGCACCATGATTGGCTCGAAACGCATTTTAAGCGGCGCATTTGGTAACCTTTAATAATACACCGAATCTGGGTTTTTGTAATTCTCTCTTTGTCTCAGTTTGTAGCAAGAAGTCTATTAAAAAATTTAAATATTGCAATGACTTACGGGCACGCGCATGGTCTCGCAAATGCTCAATCTTGAGGTGAATTCATGAAACATCTAATTCCGGTCACAGCCCTTTTGACGGTCGGTCTCGCCGCGTGCGACAATGGCGGCGATGGCTTTATCAATGCCGCGCCTATCATCAGCGCCGGCACCGCCCAATCTGTGACGGAAGGCGCCGTCGTCGAATTGTCAGGGTCAGCCAGCGACCCAAATGGCGACGCGATCGCGGTGCAATGGTCGCAAGAATCAGGGCCCGATATAGACCTTATTGATGCCACCAGCCTGGACGCCTCCTTTCAGGCACCGAACGTGAATGAGGATGTCGACATTGTCTTACGCCTGACGGTTACGGATGCGCGCGGGTCCAGCGTCAGCGAGACCATGACGATTTCAATCGAAGATACCGCGCGGGATGGCCCCTCGCCTCAAGGCATTCCGGATGATGGCGAGACTCGCCGCAACCGCGCCCGCAACAATCGCGATAATGACCGTCCTAACGTCAATAATCGCGAAGTCCGGACCTATGATGGCTCGAACAATAATATCGACAATTCCGATTGGGGCGCGACGTTCGAACATTTGCAGCGGCTGGCCGCCGCTGACTATGCTGACGGTATTTCCACGCTCGCAGGACCAGACCGACCGAGCGCCCGCGCCGTGTCGAATGGCGTTGTCGATCAGGTTGAAGGCACGTCCTTGCCAAACACGGTCAACGGCACCGACTTTATCTGGCAATGGGGTCAGTTCATCGATCACGATCTCGACCTGACCGATGGCGCTGAAGAATCCGCGGATATTCTCGTGCCAGAGGGCGACGCGTTTTTCGATCCGTCCAGCACAGGCACGCAAGTGATCACATTCAACCGCGCCTTGTTCGACAGCAGCACTGGCACAGACAGCAGCAATCCGCGTGAACAAGAAAATGAGATTACCAGCTGGCTCGACGGGTCGATGATTTATGGCGCTGACGACGAGCGTAACGCCGCATTGCGCGAAACAGACACGCCATTCCTTGCCACCAGTGATGGCAATTTGCTGCCGTTCAACACAAACAGCCTGACCAATGCGAATGGTTTCATCACCGATCCAACCAGCTTGTTCCTCGCCGGCGACATTCGCGCCAATGAGCAGCTCGGGCTGACGGTCATGCACACGCTGTTCATGCGAGAGCACAACCGCATTGCGCAAATTCTCCTGGATAATGATCCGAATGCGGACGTCGATGATGTCTATGAACAGGCGCGCCGTATGGTGATCGCCAAAATTCAGGTCATCACTTATGACGAATGGCTGCCAGCCTTAATCGGCGAAAACGCCATCGCGGACTATTCCGGCTATGATGACACCGTCAATCCGACCATTTTCAACGAGTTCAGCGTCGCTGCCTTCCGCCTCGGTCATTCCATGCTGAATGAGCAAATCCTGCGCCTGGATGCCGCTGGCGACGAGATCACGGATGGACATCTGGACCTGAAAGAAGCGTTCTTCGCCGCGCCGTCTGTTTTGCTGGTCGAGACCGACCTCGATCCGATCCTGCGCGGGTTCGCGACACAGCTTCACCAGGAGCTCGACGCCCTTGTGATTGATGACATTCGCAATTTTCTGTTCGGTCAGCCGGGCAGCGGCGGATTTGATCTCGCCTCGTTGAACATACAGCGCGGCCGCGATCATGGCGTTCCTGGCTATAATGATATGCGAGAGGCTCTCGGCCTGACACGCGTCACGCAGTTCGGCCAAATCACGTCGGACACGGACATGGCTCAAAACCTGTTCGACACATATGGCGACGTCAATGATATCGATCTCTGGGTCGGTGGCCTGGCCGAAGACCCCCTGACCGGGTCGCAACTGGGCGAGCTGTTCCAAGCCATTATGGTGCGCCAGTTCACCGCCATACGTGATGGCGACCGGTTCTGGTGGGAAGAATACCTGACCTCGAGCGAGCGCGACATTGTCAGCGATACAACCCTGGCCGAGATCATTCGTGATAATACCAGTATCGGCAATGAGATTCAGGACAATGTCTTCATCGCGCCATGACGGATAGATTTCTGTCACACTTTCCCAGAACGCGATGCAGCAAGGCCGTCCCTCGTGGGCGGCCTTTTCATATCCACAATTGATGCTGGGTGGAGACTGGACAGTGACCCAAGCGGAAAACTCGTTAGGGCTGCTTCGTTCCCGACCTGACCCGGTTGGCGAGGAGCTCGTCCA
>JBCCDZ010000212.1:0-5683 GCA_039030525.1 Pseudomonadota bacterium
CGACCGTGTGATCCCAGCAATTTTGTAAGCGCCTCGCGTGCGTTTAGTGCACGCTCACGGCTTCGAGTTTATAGGCTTCAGCAGCGGCTTCAGCTGCGGCGCGACCTTCAATAATGGCGAGCTTTTGGCCTTCGCCATTGGTCACAACGACCAGGTCTTCGATATCGTCAACGCCGCGCAGGGCATCGACGGGCAGTTCCGCGAGCTCAAGCTCGTTAATGTTGCGGAAATAGACAAACCGGCTGAAATCAAGCTCGCCGGCGGTCGGCTTTTCAAGGTCATTCATGGTCTACTCCTTCCATTCTTAGACAGGACCAGAACACCTACGCCTCGCGAGACCCCATCGTGGCAGCCCCGCCCTGTTGGAGGTTTGGTGTTACAGTGAATCTAGGAAGCCATAGTGTCACCATCAAGGCGCAGGCGTTCACTTTGAGTTGTGAATGCTTGTGATGCCGCGTGTTTGATCGCTTTAGATCAGTCGCGAAACTGGTGGATTTGGTCTCGGACGACCTTTCGCCGACGTCGACTAACAGGCACATTGAGTCCGCTTATTGCCGCAATAGATGTGAATGACCCCGCCAGATTTGGATCCATCGCAACTTGATCCATCGCAATCCACCAAGACCGGTGGGTCCTGATGCCGGGATAAGCACTCAACGCACTCATCGCGTCCTCCATCGACATCAGAATCAAATCGTCTCCAGCATGGGTGAAGACCCGCAAATAATGTCCTTCTGATTGCAGCGCGATCAATGCGGACCCTCTCAGTTTCTCTGGCAACTTTGAAGAGAAGAATCCGAGTAAGTTTTCGCCCCCTTTGCGTTGCTCTTCTTGCGACAGGGTATCCGCGATGATGGCAAGCGGTAAAACGATAAGAAATGAAAACAGCAACCAGCTGGCCAGTGAACTCGCCCAGGCTTGAGGGAAACTCGCATTGTTCAATCCGAATACCAAAGCGCTGAGCCCGGTCGCAAACAAACTACCCACGATCGCAAATGCCGGCATCAAAAGGGCCATAATTTTTCTCGCGCCCAGGTCTTGGGGCAGCATTTGCTTTGCTAGCGCAGTTAAGCCCTCCCACAATGCCCAGGGAATGAGAAGGATGCACACCCAGAATCCGAGTCGGGTCAGAACCGGCACGTTGCCATAGGTACCGTATGGTCCTGCGGTTCCAAGCGCGACGCCGAGAATGCAGACAAACAGACCCTTGAGAACGAGCTCGCGTGATTTGCCCGACCATGAATTGACCGCTCGCGTCACGCGAACGGCGCTCGGTGACCGTTCGGGAAAAACACCGGTCTCTTCGGGCTTTGGAATGTTCACGTAAAGGACCTTTGCATCATAGCGTGCGGGACACCCCCACTCTTCAGGGACCCGATCCAGCACAGGTTATCGCTATGACTGACATTTTCAATTCCGGTTACACTCCGCTGCACGTGGCCAACATTTTGGCTCACATAGGATTTGGCACAATCGCAATCCTGCTTGGGGTGGGTCAGGTCTTTACTTCGAAAGGCGGCCGCGCCCACGCTTGGATTGGCCGCGCTTATCTTGGTCTATTCGTGATTGTAATATCGACGGCTATACTCGGCTCAATCGGCTTTGGGTTTCGCGCTTTTCTCGCCGCGCTCACGCTCTCGGCGAGCTATTGGTTGATCTCTGGATTGCGCGTCCTGAAAATCCGTGAATGTGGGCCAAGATGGATCGACAATGGGGTGGCGCTCTTATTCATTGCTCTGGCATTAGCGTTTGCTGGGTTCATGCGAAGTCATCCCGAGCAATCTACCATGGCGGCTTATATCGCCTTGGCAAACGTCCTGTCTATTTGCCTGTATGATCTCGCACGAAACCTTAACCGTCGCGCTTGGATCAAACGGTCATGGTTGAATGAGCATATCTATAAGATGATCGGCAGCCATGGCGCATTAATCTCTGCCGCCGGTGGCAACTTGTTTTTGAGTTTGCAGCCATGGAGTATTTTCTTACCGCCGTTGCTCAGCCTGGTATTGGTCGTGTTCTTTGTGTTGCGACACCCGCTGCCGCGAAAGCGGGCACTCTAGCTTAGCCATACGACGCTCTGGATATGGCACCTTGTTGACGTGCCTTGATGAGCTTTCGGACCTCGAGCATCACCAGGAACCTGCTTTTTGGCGGTTTTTTTGGCATCGGGTGGCCGGCCATCTGCACATAAGATTAGGCAGATGCGCCTTTAGCGAGTAATTGCATGCGCATTGAACCTCGCTGTCTGCTCTGGAACCCGCGGGATGTTTCAATGGCATCTGAAAGTCCTGACATGAAAACCGAGTTTGAGATTGCTGCGCCGCTCGCCAAGGCGCTTGCAGACAAAGGCTTTGAGGCTTTGACCCCCGTCCAGGAAGCGGTCCTCGATCCGTCCTTGTCAGGGCGGGATTTGCTCGTGTCGGCGCAAACCGGGTCAGGCAAAACCGTCGCTTTCGGACTTGCGCTTGCGGCGTCGATATTGCCGAACGGATCGCATTTGCCCGAAGGCGCCCCGCCAATGGCGCTGATCGTGGCGCCAACGCGTGAGCTTGCCTTGCAGGTGACAAAGGAATTGCAATGGCTGTTCGCACAAGCTGGCGGCCGCGTCACATCGTGCATTGGCGGCGTTGATATTCGCGATGAAAGACGCGCGCTGAGCCGCGGCGCCCATTTTGTCGTCGGAACGCCCGGGCGATTGGTTGATCATATTCGGCGCGGATCACTGGACTTGGATCAGCTGCAAGCCGTCGTCCTGGATGAAGCGGATGAGATGATGGATATGGGGTTCCGGGAGGAACTTGAATATATCCTCGACGCGGCCCCTGAAGACCGTCGCACCTTGATGTTCTCAGCCACTGTCTCGAAACCAATCGCCCGATTGGCCGAGGCTTATCAGAATGATGCGGTGCGGTTGAACACGGTCTCGGCTGAGTCGACGCATAGTGACATCACGTATCAGGCGATGACCGTGGTCCCGAATGATGTCGAGAAGGCTGTGATCAATCTGCTCCTGTTCCATGATGCGCCAAATGCTATCGTCTTCTGTTCGCGCCGCGATGCGGTCAACAAGCTGACCGCGAGATTGACCAATCGCGGGTTCTCCGTCGTCGCCCTGTCTGGTGAATTCAGCCAGAAAGAGCGCAGCAATTCTGTACTGGCGATGCGTGATGGTCGGGCGCGCGTCTGCGTCGCCACGGATGTTGCGGCGCGCGGTCTTGATTTGCCCGGGCTGGATCTGGTGATCCATGCTGATTTGCCGCGCAATCGGGAAGGCCTGCTGCACCGCTCTGGCCGCACGGGTCGCGCGGGGCGTCATGGCGTCTCGGCTCTGATAGTTCCTGTGCGGGCGCGGCGCCGAACAGAGCGCTTGCTGCACGAAGCCAAAGTCGAGGCAGTGTGGCGCTTGCCGCCGTCTGCGGCTGAGATTGAAGACGCCTTAAACGCGAAGCTCCTGGTCAATGACGTGCTGCAATCCCCGCCGGATGCATCCGAAGCGACCCTTGCCGGTGCCTTGCTTGAAAAGTATAGCCCAGACCATCTCGCGGCGGCGATCGTGCGTCTGACCCGTGCAACTGATTCCGCGCCTGAGGTTCTTCAGGATCCTGGCGCGCAAAAGCCAGGTCGAACACGGCCAGACAGATATGATCCCGATAAAGATTTCCCGCGTGAGGAGCGCCGCCCGCATGGCGGCCGCAGCGGGTCAGACTTCGAGGACGGGCAATGGGTCAAGCTCGGCGTTGGTCGAAAGAAAAAAGCGGATCCTAAATGGTTGATCCCGATGCTGTGCAAATCAGGCGGCTTTTCGCGTAACAGTATCGGTGCGATCCGGATCGATCCGGATGCCACCCATGTCGAGCTGAAGCCTGATGCCGCGGAGAAACTCATGCTCGCAGCTGGCGATCGCCAGATAATTGATAAAAGCATATGGGTCGGATTGGCGGGCGAACCTGAAGCGCCCACCGTGCGGCCTCGGAAACGCGAACACCCTAAAGGTAAGCGACCGAATAAAGTCCGCCGGGCTGCTGGTGACCAAGCAGGTCCAAAGGCCGGTCAGAAAAAACGGACAGGTCCGAAAAAGCCACGCGGCCCGAATGGTGAAAAGAAGCGCAGCAAGACCAAAGCACACCGCACCTGACGACTGTTCGCGGGCAGGCGGAGCGGTTTAGCCTTCCGCGGCCATGCGCTTCAAATTATCGATCGCGTTTTGGCCGTTCATCATGATCGACCCAATGGTCGCGCCGACGCTGGCTTCGGTCATGTCCGCATTGCTCATCAAGGTGGCAAAGCCATCCAGGCGGCTTTTATTGCGCCATTCTGCAATCGCGGGTGACTGCATCCACATGACCGTATTCTCCATCGCCGCCGCAAGCACCAGAAGTACATCCTGAACCGTATCGATGCCAGGCGCCGGACGGCTATAATTATTCTTTTCGTCTTCTGGTATGTGGGCCTCGATACAGGCGATCAGACCAGCGCTGTAGCAGGGCTGGAACTGACGGATGACCTGGACGTGGATTTCATCTGGCTGGAATACAGGCACGCGGACACCGACATAATTCTTGAACGCGCTCGCCGTGCAATCGATGAAAAGTGTATCCTCTGCGATCTCGACCTCGGCTTGATCCATGATCAGGCGGCCTGGCTCAATGCGTTGAACATAGCCTTTGCGGATGACATTCTTGATCGATCGCAACGTCGCGACCTCGGTCTCTGTCATGATCGAGGCGTGGAACATGGTCGGACGAACCGAGGTGTCGATCCGCTGCCACAGGCCAGCGGCTTCCATCCGGTCTTCGAGATCGGTAACCGATTCTGCGGCGGCATAAATCTCGACTGCACGCGCCTGGCCGCCAACCGTGTCGTCGAAGAATTTCTGGTCAATGGTCTGAAAATTGACGCGGTTCAGGAACCAGGCATCCCGCGGCACAATCCAAGTGATCTTGTCCGGGTCAAAGCCACGATTGAGCAACCACATGATCGAATCGGTGCCGGTTTTGCCGCCGCCGATGATGCAGATATTTTCATGCTTTGGGGCATTTAGCGGCAGCCCATTCGGGGGCAGGCACGCGACGCCATCCGCGACCTGATAATTGCGCGTATGCGTCGCCGGGATGCTGGTGGTGAGATAATTGGCGAAGACAATCTTCTTGCGCACTTTGATTGTATGCGTCTCGCCTGAGAGCAGTGAACGAATGGTGCCGTCCTCTTCATAGCGCGTCAGAGGCAGGAACTTGACCCGGCCCGATGGCAGGAACGTCTCTTCCATCAGTTCATGATAATAACGGACAATCTCGGGTCCGGAGGAGAGTTCCTCAAACCCGGCATTGGGACCTGTCTCTTCGATCCGGCCACGACCGAGCTCTTTTGATTCAACGCCATAGGTTGAGGCGGACTGATGCAAGCGGACAAAAGGATAGGTTTCGTTCCAATGCCCACCCGGCACAGCGCGATCATCAATCATCACGAAATCCGCATCGGTTTCCGTCAGCATCGTGTCGACAAAGGCCATGCCCACCGCGCCACTGCCAATCACTAAATAATCGGTCTCGATATCCATTGTGTTCCTTCCAAACGCATCTCACCTGCTCGTGCGCCTCTGCACCGACGACGATCTAGATCTTCTTCGTCCTAAGCCCAGCTCGATTGTTCGGGTCAAGCGAAGTTTGCGAAAATAACCAAACCG
>JBCCDZ010000213.1:0-5629 GCA_039030525.1 Pseudomonadota bacterium
CGGCCTGGAATGGTCTGTCGATGACCACTCAGATTGCACCAGGAAAAGAGGGCTTCAGACTGATCGCGCGCAACCACACCAACCGCGTTGACATGCTCTGGCGTATCGAGTCGATGGAATTCGCCGTCGTGCAGCAGCCCCCTGTGTTTCTTATGAAGCGCGATGCCTGCTTTAAGCACCTCAAGATTGTCAGGTGTCTCCTCAAGCAAGTTGAGTTCCATACCCATATGACCGAATATAGCCGTCGCTACGCGGAGCTGCATTGTAAGGCGTCGTCCGGTTATATGGCAGACTTCGGGACCAACATGCGCGCCCATGATTTGAAGCGGGAAAAAATGTGAAGCACCGCGCTGAATGCGTTGTCGATCGAGCGCATCATTGCTGTCTGATGTCCAGATGCGGTCGGTGCGCCGTAAGATTCCATAATCAGCACGAGCGCCACCAGACGAACAGCTTTCGATTTCCAAATTCGGGTGCGCGGCACGCAGGCGCTCGATTAAGTCATAAAGCGCGCGAGTCTGCTGATTGATCGCAGGCCGACCACGACTGCCCGGATGATGGACATCGCGGTTCATGTCCCATTTGACGTAGCTAATATCGTGTGCGCTCAGCAGCTTGTGCATATGATCAAACAAATAGTCGCTGACTTCAGGGCGGGTCAGATCCAGGACAAATTGACTGCGAAACGGCACTTGCTCGACACCTTCCGCATGTAGAATCCAGTCTGGGTGCTGGCGGAATAAATCGCTATCCGGATTGACCATTTCTGGTTCGAACCAGAGACCAAACTCCATCCCCAAACCCGTCACATGTTCGACCAGCGGCCCTAACCCATCGGGATAGACATCCTCTGACGGCCACCAGTCACCCAAGCCCGCCTTGTCATTACGCCGGGACCCGAACCAACCATCATCAAGAATGTAGCGTTCAGCTCCGACCTCTGCCGCTTTTTCGGCCAGCTTGAACAAGGTGTCGTGGTCATGATCGAAATAAACCGCTTCCCACGTATTGTAATGGATCGGCCGGGATTTGCGATCGACGCGATCGTCCATGACGGAGTGTTTCAGGTGATGATGGAACTTGCGCGACAAGGCGCTGAAACCGCGACTTGTAAAACCGGCATACAGGCGTGGGGTGCGATAGGTTTCGCCCGGCGCCAGTGACATCTCTCCCGGGAAAAAATACTCTCCCATTTGGACGAAGGCGCGGCCATCGCTCAGACGATCAACCCGGACGCGGTTATTGCCACTCCAGCCAAGATGAAACGCGAAACACGGGCCGGCCTGTTCATGCGTTTCTTCGGTGCCGACAATCAGGCCAGGGAAATTGTCGTGGCTGGTTCGGCCATTCTTGTTTTCACGCACATAGCTGCCGAGAAAAGGCGCTACCTCTTCAAGATGAAATTCTCCAGACCAGCGACCGGTAAAACCAAACAGGCGGGTCGCGCGGGGGTCCAGCGGAAGGCTTGCTGAGGCGCACCAGTCTATCGCCAGCGCCGTGTCACCGAGATTTTCGATTTGCGTCTGACACGTCATCAGATTGCTGTCGGGATTGAAGCCAATGAAATGTGTCGCTCGAACTTTCGTTGTCTCATCCTGGCAAACCACTTCAACGCGGTGCGGCTTTGGCCGGCGTACTTCGATGACGCGAAAGAGGCTGGCCCATGCGGTGCCGCTGCGATGCGCAGAAAACCCTGACAGACCAGCAATCCCTGATCCAGTCTCATTCAGGAGCGAACTGCCGACTTCGGCATCAGCACCGCCGGGCGCATGCTGTCGAGTGGTCATCAACCGCAACATTTCCGGATCCGACTTATCTAGTCGCGACCCCCAATAGAGAATGTTCGGGCGGGCGCCGATGGCGCAATCTAAAACCAGGCTCGTATTCCCGGCGGTTAACGTTACATAGCCTTCTTGATCCGTCATTTTGCCAACGCCCTTCCTGATGGACTATTCTCTTATGTTCTTTTGGCAAACATCGACAATGTTGGAAATAGATAATATGATTGTCGTATTCGAACATTTTTCTCTTCGCCGCATGGTCGCTTGTAGGGATGTTTGAGCCGCGCCGCAAGCCACCTCAGAGTGAAGCATTCACTCATGATGCTCTGTATTTACAGCAAATGCTGCCCTGCTGATAAGAAATTTCTGCCGAAGAATGGAATTCAGGATGGATATTTTGACGATGATCGAATACGAACGTATAAAGGCGCGAGCAACTCGCGCGCGACGCTAGATTTGATGGACATGATGCGATGACCGATCCGATGACAGTGCTGTCTCGCAAGATTGCCGGACGCGATATCCACCGGCGTCAGCATCGCAAGTCTGATGGTCGCGACCTGTTTCTCTATGGTTACGAACCCAATACCTCAACGCGTGTAGACGGCGAGGATTTGCAGATGATGACAGGTGCGGAATTGCGCTGGCATCCATTGCGGGGCGATTGGTCTATTTACGCCGCGGCTCGTCAGAATCGAACATACAAACCAACCGCTGCTGCCAACCCGTTAGCACCTAGCAAATCAGGCATGCCCTTAACCGAGATCCCGTTTCCCGATTTCGAGCTGGCCGTGTTTAGCAACAGGTTCCCGAGCCTTTATCCCAGTGCGCCAGAAATAGAAGGATCCGGCGTCGAAATCCGAGCCGCGCAAGGGGCGTGCGAAGTGATTGTCTATTCGCCAGACGATCAAGGCTCGCTGGCCACGCTGTCACAAGAACGTCGGCGGCTGTTGTTGGAAGCCTGGATCGATCGTTATGCCGCCATGTTCGACGCCGGTTGCGCCTTTGTACTCCCCTTCGAAAATCGCGGCGATGAAGTCGGCGTGACACTGCATCATCCGCATGGTCAGATTTATGGATTCCCGATTGTACCAACGCCGCAGCAGCAGGCCGCAAATGCATTCGAGGCGGGGTACGACCTCGCTGGCGATGTACAGTCTTGGGGAGAGACCTATTGGGTCAATCAAGCCGGCGGCTTGGCCAGTTACGCTCCGCGGTATGCCCGTTTTCCATACGAGGTATGGATTTCCGCTCTGGAGCCGGTCTCAGGCCCCTGGGCGTTCAATGAAGAACAAGCAGACGGCTTTGCCCATTTATTAGGCGACACCGTCCGACGTTATGATGCGTTCTTTGGCCGGGAGACGCCATGCATGCTCAGCTTGCATGCCGCACCATACGGACGCGATGGGCGTTTTCAGTTCACCGCGCAATTCTATCCACTTTTAAGGGCGCCAGACCGCGTAAAATATCTGGCATCTGTGGAGCAGGCGACCGGCGTGTTTACAGTCGATGTCATGCCTTTCCAAGCCGCCGACCGATTGAGAGGTGCGATATGAACCCAGTGAACGGATTCGAGGAAACATTTGGCTGCTCACCCTTGATCGCGGCGTCCGCCCCCGGACGGGTGAACCTGATCGGCGAGCACACTGATTATAATGGCGGAGCGGTTCTACCAGCTGCCCTGCAGCGCCGCATCCAAATCGCGATGGCAAAGAATGATGCACCTTATGTGGTGATCAAATCTACGCGGTTCGACACCAGGATCGAACGCCCTGTCGGAGATCCCAAGCGAGGCGATTGGACCGATTATGCCATGGGGGCACTATCGAAAGCCGCGGATCTGGGCTGGCTGGAAGGCGGCGTGTTTTTGCACATTGAAAGTGATGTCCCGGATGGCGCTGGAGTGTCCTCTTCAGCTGCACTCATCACCGCAATTTTGCGCGCCGCTGCGATTATCGGTCAGGTCGCGACGACAGCTGTCGACATCGCTAAATATGCTCGGATCGTTGAAAATGATTATATCGGCATGCCTTGCGGAATCATGGATCAAATGGCGGTGGGGCTTGCCGATCACGGTAAGGCACTTGCGCTCGACACCAGTGATTTGAGTTATGAAGTCGTAGATATTCCTAGCGACTGGACGTTTGCCGTCATCCATTCTGGCGTCCGACGGGAACTTGCCGATGGGCGCTACAAAGCGCGGTTCGAGGAATGCCTACAAGCCGCGGATGCACTGAGGACGGACGAGCTTTGTCGTCTCGATCAAGCGCAAGTCGTCCGTATGGCGGAGTTACCGGAGAACCTGCGAAAGCGAGCCCGGCACGTGATGACAGAACATAAGCGCACCGTCGCAGCGACCGCTGCAATGAAAGCAGGCGATCTGGCCACGTTCGCGGGCTTGATGATGGAAAGCCATCAATCCTATTCGCAAGATTTTGAAGCCTCGACGCCGGTGATCGATGACCTGGTTCAAGATGCTATTGAAAATGGCGCATCAGGGGCGCGCCTAACCGGTGGTGGCTTTGGCGGCTGCATCGTTGCGCTGTACGAAACAGATCGGGCGGAAGCCCAGATTCGAGCGCTCTTGAATCGTCATCCGAAAGCTTGGCGGGTCTGATCACCCCACGAACTGGACGCATGCCCCGCGTGGTGGAATAAGCGTATGTATGAAACATGCAATTCTTAGTCTCTCCTCGGCATTGATCCTGGCCGGTTGCGCCAATAGCTTCGCCAAAGGCGAAACGCCCAGCGAGGCGCTCGGCTGCACTTTGTCGAGCCAGGACACGGCGGTCCTCGAACAATGGCGCCAAGACGGGTTCTCTGAGCAGCAAACAGATGATGCAGCGAACGCTTTTGCCAATTGTCTGGGTCACCCTGACCCATTCTTACGCGATCGCATCGGATATGAAGGCCTCACTGTCGCGCTACGGTCCGGCAATATTACGGAAGCCACCCGTCGCGATCTAATCTCTCAGCTCAGTCAGAATCTTGGCGTTGAAGATGCGGACGGTTTTGTCGCTCCGTTCTCGGCATTGGCCTTGTCGGAATTGGTCCGGACAGACCGCGTTGACCCTTTTCTTACCGCGGAAGAGCGCGCCGATATCTCAAGCCGTGCAGCATCCTATTTGAGCGGCGTTTCCGACTATCGCGCCTTTTCCGATAGCGAGGGCTGGCGCCACGGGGTTGCACACGGCGCCGACATTGCTATGCAACTGGCGCTCAATCCGAACGTAACGACCGCATCTCTCGAGCGTTTAAGGCAAGCGATTTCGCAGCAGATCACCAACCGATCTGGATATGCGTTCCGTCATAGCGAACCTGAACGTCTAGCCCGCCCGATTTACTTTATGGCGACCCGCGGGGCGTTCGAGTCCGAAACTTGGACTGCATGGTTCGAAACCCTTTCTGATCCAGCGCCACTTTCGGATTGGAACGAGGCCTATCAGTCGGAGGCTGAATTGGCGCGCCTTCATAACCTCAAGGCTTTCGCGCGAGTGCTCTATGTCAATGCCAGCCTAAGTGAAGATGAGGCGCTGCAGCCCATTGCTGACGGTGCGCTGAATATGCTCAGATCGCTGCCATAGCTAGCGCTAAGCGGATGCCGCATCGATGACTTCGAATTGCGCTGAGCGTCGGCCGTTCCAGACATTCTCTTTCAAGCGTCCGGCAAGGTGGACCTTGCCGCGCTGCAACAGTGCGTCACCAAGCGGTGTCCCGATACAACGCCAGACCAAGGCTTCAATGCGCGCCCCCGAATCTTCGACCGTCAATTTGAGATGGTTCTCACCGATCGGTCTTGTGTGCGTAATTTCAACATTCTGAATTGCGAAGACCGGTTCAGGTGCGCC
>JBCCDZ010000214.1:0-5583 GCA_039030525.1 Pseudomonadota bacterium
AAAACGACGATGCAGTGGTTGTCCGCGGATGGATTGCAGACGGTCGCAGCCGATGCTGGCCCCAATCCAATGATCATGCTGGCGGGCTTTGTATTATCGCTGGTTCTAAGCTTCGGCCTGGGCTGGCATATGCATCAAAAGAACATTTCGATACTCGGCTCTGCTGCCTTGTTCGGCTTGTGGATGAGTTTGTTGATCGGGGTGCCGCTGATGGCCTATGATATGGTCTACACGCCATATGGCTCGCTGATGGGCCTGTTCGTCGATGGCAGCCACACGGTCGCGACCTTCGTTGCGGCGTGTGCTGTGTTGTCTTTCTTCGACTAACACGTCTGGACAATCGCAAAAAAAGTGCCCCCGGATCGCGTTTGGTCCGGGGGCAGTCATATGCTCGGTTGGGAGGAAACAGAGCAATTGAAACGTGGCGGGCGGGTTAGCCGATTTCCGGCGCCCAGGCGGACAAGCGGATTTCGACCTTACGATCTTTGGGCGCCGTATACTTGGCGGGCGCCGCGACATCGATTTGAGTTTCGAGCGCCGCACCGCTCAAGCTGTGCTGGTCAAGCGCGGATGTGACGGTGTCGAGTCGCGCGACGGCGAGCTGCTCAGCCATATGCGGCGATGGGGCGTCAGCGGCCACGGCGGCAATGGAAACCGGCCCAATGATGCAATTTGCCAGCGTTTGTTGCGCCTCTGCTAGCATCGCTTGAGACGCTGCGGTCAGCGCTGTTTGGCCCGCTGGAAAATAGACTTGCAGGGTTTGCGTGGCGCATGTCGACACGGCTGGCGCGGTATATTTGGCCGTTGGCGGTGCCGGCAGGGGTTGCGCGTTGGCCGCGGCGGCCGAGGCGATTAAGAGTGCGGCGGTGAGTAATGTCTTGGTCACGGGTCAGCTCCCATCTTGCTTGACCTGAAGAAACGCTGAGGCGACGGCGAAATCATGCCCGGATCAGGATGAAATGTGGCAACTGCATGATCTTGTCATGACGCCTTGCGCTTTGCGGGCGAGCATTATAAAGCAGCCGCCAGTGCCCCTATAGCTCAGCTGGTAGAGCAATTGATTTGTAATCAATAGGTCCGCGGTTCGAGTCCGTGTGGGGGCACCACAAGTCCTTGAAAAATTATAGTAAAATACCACGCCATAATCGATAAGGCGAAGTGTCTGCATTCTAGGTGCGGATTAGGTGCGGTTTATCGGAAGTGCCCGCCATTGCAGGCGCGCCAATTGGTGTGTGCTGGGTGGGGTACGCGCGTTTGCTTGGTCCATGACACAGCGCACTCAGGTCTCGACGGGTGGACTGACAGAACCGCATCAGAGAACAGTAGCGAGAAGGTCACCAAAACGGGCACTGTCACGCCTCTTTTTACATCTCAGCCGAAAAGCATTTTGATCAATGCGATCGCTATTGCGCCCTGGACCAATACGACACCCGCGACATAAGCCAGCGGGGCATGGGCTTGCTGCCATGGTCTGGAGATTTCTCGCAACCGCTCGCTATGTATATATCGACCTCTACATTTTCGAATATTGATCATAAATGTTTATTACATGATGCAAAGATCACAGAGCTTAATTTGATTATCTGTTACTCAGTATAACAATACTGACTTCTAGCGGATTGATATGGAGAATTGAATTGAAAATGAGATGGCGCAATGGATGACGGGACGAAAGAACGAGCAATAAAAAGAACGGCCCGGCGAATTCGACTTGCCAGGGAAATGGCGGGTCATTCGGTGGAATCCTTTGCAGAGCAGACGGGAATCCCAGGGCGCACCTTAATTGATATGGAGCGCGGCGAGGTCTGGCCAAGTCAGATGCAATTGAACCAGATTGCGTGCGCCACGGGAATGCCGATCTTCTGGTTTCAGATCCAAGATGAAAGCCCGCTGACGGCGGCGGCCGCCGAACAGAACGCAAAGTTTGTTGAATGCCTGCTCTTGCTGCAGTCTCTTCGCGACACAGACGCGGTGGCGGGCTTGCACCTTGTGCTTTCAGCGGCGGCTAAAGAATACCTGAATGATGAAGGCGCTGCCAATTAATTGAACTTGTTGCGATAGGCGGCGCGCTCGATCTCATCAGCGTCGAGTGTGCCTCCGGCGGCCTCATAAACGCGGGTGACATAATCAGTGAGGGTGACATGCGCGACTCGCAAAGCGCAAGCGACTTCATTGTGCAAATCCTGATTGATCGGCACGTTCGGATCGTCCGGCACGTATAGATCCTCGAATATCCCGGCCAGCTCTAACAACGCTCTGGCAAGCAGGCGCGACGACTCAATCAGATCAGGGTTTTCAATGGCCACCTGACTATTCACCTTCCTTCGTATGTTGGCTCGATCGTGCCTTGTGACAGGAATAATTGCGCCAGGCTCACACCCGGCCACGGCTTCGGCCAAACGATGGGGTAATCTTTCGAAAACAGGCGCTGGCCATCCTCGAGGTCGCCGGACACACCAACTTGCTGAATGGCGCCTGGTCGATCGAAATAACGGACTTGATCGCCGCAATACCGAAACGACATGGCCCGGCGCCAGCGGTCGCTCATATTGCCGCCGGCTCCGTGCACGGTCAGGACGTGATGAATGATGACGTCGCCTGGCTCAACGTCGAAGCTGACAATGTCGTACTGGTCCCGATTGCCTTCGATGTCTGGGCAGCGTCTGTCAGGCGAACCCGCGATCGGTGTTTGCGAAATGAAGACGTTGGGCGCGTACACCTCACCCCATTTATGAGATCCGCGAACATATTCGACCACGCCATTTTCGGTATTGGCCGGATCCAACGGAATCCAGACAATGACGCAATGATCCCCTGCAATCTGGAAATAGGCGAGATCCTGGTGAAAAGCTGTTTTCTGGCGACTGCGCGGGCCTTTCGCAAAGGTCGTATCTTCCCAGAAATTCAAATAGGTGGTGCCGAGTAAATCCGCGACCAGTGGCGGCAAAGCGGAATCAAAAGCAACCTCGCGCACACCATGATCGCGCTGCCAGGCGGCAACATCATAGAAGAAACACCCCTCGTCGTGTTTGAGCTCATCCTCGAGCAATGGGCGTGCGAGTTGATCGGCCTGAACAGTATTGCGCATATTGTCCAAATCGAAACGGGTAGCGCCATGCGCATCAACGGTTTTCTTGCCGCTCCACACTTGTCTGGCAATGTCTTCGAAATCATAACCCGTGACAGAAATTGGAAGCTCGCTGAGCTGCTGGTCAACGCTGAGGGTGAGCTTGGCGATGTCGTCTGCCGTCAGAACATTTCGCAAGCAAATCACGCCATCGGATTCAAACTTTAGCTTGTCTTGATCGGTTAACATGCTCTGCTTCTCATGCCACGCGCTGCTTTTTGCGGATTGCTTTTATCCGAATGAGTTCGGCTACGACGTCTTCGGCCTTGGCCAGGCGCTCACGCTGATTGGCATTCAAGGCCTGATCAACTTGCGCGACGGCCGGCACCCAGGCCCAGCCATCCGGCGTCTCACGCACCGGCAGCCCCAGCGGTTCAGTCTTCCAGTTTTTCTGGATGAGCTGATAGAATTTTTGATGCGTCAGCCAGGACATTCGGGAGATACCATTGGCGAGACAATATTCCGTCATTCCAATTCCGAGACTGCAACGGATTTTATATTCCTTGACGGGGTCTTCGTATGGCGTGCGATCGATGACATAGCGCGAACATTCAACGGCATCTTCCGAGACCGGGTAAGGTTGAAGATTGCAATAGTCAGCGAAAAGTTCGCTCATCATGTGAGGCTGCGTGGTCGGGTTGAGTCGCGTTGACGCGACAACTCTCCCCAAGTCGGGATCAGTGATTGTGATGTAGACCGTATGCTCGGTGTCAAACTGGTCCTTGTCATAGCCTGGCTCAATGCCCGGAATATCCCAACCCCATTGGGTGACACACACATCATAGCGGTTGCGGTGCATGCTATCGATCGTTGCGGCAAATTTGTCCCGGTTCTCGGGAGTGATGATTTGAAACACGAAAAAACCTCCTATTCGATGACAGGAAGATTTCACGCTCGATCCGACGGGGCATCCCTCCAGATGGGGGGGGTCAAGGAAATATCATATTTTTCGCGATCGCGGTTGCGGCGGTGTGTGCCCGATTCAGGGTGCCCAGCTTGTGGCTTGCCCGCTGCAAAGTTTCTTTGACGGTGCAGGGCTGAATACCAAGTATGGTTGCAATGTCGCGATTGGTTTTGCCAGCAGCGACGAACTGAACAACTTCGGCCTCGCGTACGGATAGATCGACAATCTGCTGATAGGGGAACGGGCCAAGAATAGACTCAAGCTGCGCATAAGCGGTAAGCGCAACCAATTCGATTTCGGATATATCCCGCGGTGACAAATCGAGTTTATCACCGCCCAGTGACACCGCGCCTGAAACGCTTTCCAGCGAGTGGACTGGGAACATATAGCCGTCCGTGATTCCGTAGTCGCGCGATTGGTCAATTACTTTCAACCCGCGCCGCGTTGCGAACTCAATCGCCTTTTGCCATCGAAACGGGCGCTTTGTCCGAAGCGATGCCAGCGCGACCGGATCGTGCAAGATATCATATCGTTCTAATCGCCGGTTCAACAACTCTTCAGGCCAGGTCGAAACGATCATAGTGTCGGTTTGACCGACATTGGCTGGGCTCACCAATTGACCCAAATGAACATGCGTAAACCCGTGCTGCGCGACAAAGGGTATAAATGCATCAATTACGTCTCGCTCAAATTCTGCTGCCTGAATCTGGCGAATGGTGCTCAGGATCCGTTCGCTGTTTTCAATTCTCATAATGTGCCACCTCTAGCAGGACAGGCGCTCGCGCGCCTCATTTGTCCCCTAGTCTCAGAAGTAGGTTATCAGCTAAGCGTGCGGCTTGCTATTCAATCTGTTCATCGGATGTCACCAAACCTGTCTCAACCTGCGCACCATATGCAAGCCAAGTGGGAATCGAGGGGCTTTGCCGCTTGGCTGAGCGTTGCAAAATGAGATGTTGCGATAGTGACTTAGAGATCGCTATTCATTTTCCGTATCTCCATGCCAATCCTGAACCTATCCGGCTTTCGCGGAATGCCCCTCTTGCGCCAGGCAGAAGCGGCAGAGTGTGGCTTGGCATGTGTGGGAATGATCGCTGGCGCATATCCAGCCAGAAGCTGGCGCCATTCGGACCGGGCGGCGTTTCTCATCGATTTGAACGTGGAACCACCGCTTCCTGCTTTTGCGAGCAATCGCTAAAAAATGATACACAAACGAAGAGATTCAAAAGTTGGAATAAGCGCTAAGAATCAGAATTTATTGAAAAAAAGACGGCAGAAAGGCGTCAGCGGCCCGTGTGGGCGCACCACTAGAAGCGACTGTGATCGTTCGCACCGTGGCAAACTAGGCTCTCTTGTCTCAAATGTCGTAAAACTTAGCTCAGCAAGGTCTGCCAGCGATCCAGATAAACTTGCAGAAGCTCAATCAGCGTACCGTCGGGGTCTTTGCAGACCGCAATGTCGGCCAGCTCTGCGTGCCCCGTTTTGGGTTCTGAGAGAAAATCCACGCCGTCCGCTTTGAGCCGTGCCACGTCGCGCTCCAGGTCTTCTGAGACCA
>JBCCDZ010000215.1:0-5580 GCA_039030525.1 Pseudomonadota bacterium
AGATGGACGCTCTGGTGGCTGAGTGTGATGGCCCGTTCAAGCACGCGCTAGACCGCTACAAATACCCAAACAGATATGACGCTGAAGGCATTGTGCGCGACGAGCAGAGAGCCTTGGGCTTGGGGTTTTTGCAAAGGCTGGATGCACAATTGCAAGACCGCCAAAACTTGTTCGGCACCCGTGTCAGCTATGCTGATATCGCGATCTTTCCGTTTGTGAGGCAATTTGCAAATACCGACCGCACCTGGTTCGACGCGCTGCCTCTACCCCGCTTGCAACACTGGCTGGAAACGCATCTGGACAGCGCCTTGTTCAAGTCTGTGATGCCGAAATATCCGCAATGGAAAACGGGCGATGTTGAGCCTGATTTTCCAGCGCTGGACGCCGCGCACTAATAGCGGCGCACCACCTCAAAATCTCGACCCGGTCGGTAGGCTTCAATGCCGGTCGCCTGCTTGCCGCTGAGAATTTCCTTTGCGACCAATTCACCAATTACGGGCGCGAGCGAAACGCCGCTATGCATGATGGCCAGATACGCCGAAGGTTGGTTCGGACTGCGCCCCAGCACCGGATGCCCATCCAACGGTAGCGGGCGCCAGCCAATGAACACATCTTCGATCTCTGCGTCTAATAAGCCCGGTACAAATTGTTCCGCCATGCTCAAGATCCGAATGGCGTGCTGGTTGGCAAAATTCGTATCTGGGAAGCGATTTGGGCGCCCTTGCAGGCGCATCGCGTGGGCCTCTGTATCCGGTGCGCCATCTTGCTCGCCGAGGACAACGCGCCCATCATCACGTTGATGTATGTGAACACCTGGCGCAACGATGATGCGATTGATCATGCGGCGCGGCAACGGCTTGGTCACGACAATCACACCCGGCGTTGTACGCTGAGGAATGTCCAGTCCAGCAAGCGTTTGCGTGGCAGTTGCATCTGCTCCTGTCGCGAGCACAAACGCGTCAACCGTCAATGGCCCACACGTGGTTTGCAACTCCACGCGGTCGCCTTTTGCAGGATTTACCGCCTCGACGGCACACTGCTCCTGAATAGTCGCACCGGACTGACTTGCCGCTTCCGCAAGCATCCGCGAAGCGAGTACCGGATCGACGGCGCCATCATTTGGCGAATAAGCGACGCGCGCGGCATCGCCAAAGTCTACATTCGGCTCCAACTCTGCCAGCTGGTCCCCCGTTATCATCGCCGCAGGCTCGCCCCAGGCGACCTGCTCCGCGATTTGGTCGGCAAGGCGAGACTGTCGTTCAGGTGACGGAAACCATTCCAGCGAGCCGCCCCAGCGCACCGGGATGCCGAGCTCAGACTGTAGCCGCTTCCAACCCGATAGGCCCGCTTGATTGAACTGATGATAATGCCTTGGCTGTTTGGCCCAGGTCGCATTGATCCAGGCAAATGTCCCGCGGCTGGCGCGCTCTGCTAACTTGCCGCGCTCTAATAAAGTGACCTGCGCCCCATTGCGCGCCAGATGGTAAGCAATCGAGGTGCCGATGATGCCGCCGCCAATGACAGCGATCTGTTTTGGTTTTTCAGGCGCTGCACATGCGCCGAGTGTTGCACTGGCGGCGGCAAGCTTCAGCAGAACGCGTCTGTTCAAAGCCGCTGTCGGATCCCCCGCCACGGAACGCTATCCCTTCAGCGCTGCGCGCACCGCGTCCAAGGCGGTTTCTGCGTTGGCACCATCTGGTCCGCCAGCCTGGGCCATGTCAGGGCGGCCACCCCCGCCTTTGCCGCCCACTTCAGCGGCGGCGACACGGACAAGGTCGACAGCTGAATGTGTGCTGACCAAGTCTTCGGTCACCCCTACGGCCACCGCGGCTTTGCCGTCATTGACGCCGATGAAGACCGCAATGCCGGATTTCATCTGTGCCTTGGCTTCATCAATCAAGGCGCGCAAATCCTTGCCACCGACGCCATCTGCGACGCGGGCGATCAAGTTGACGCCGTTAATCTGTTCTGGGCCCGAAGGCACCCCGCTTTCTCCGGCCATGGCTAGCGCGCGTTTGGTATCAGCAAGTTGGCGTTCCAGCATCTTGCGGTCTTCGCTCAGACTGGAGACTTTTTTTGCGACATCTTTCAACGGTACTTTCAACTGATCCGAAAGGTCGACCGCGACTTGCGCACGGCTGCGCAAGAAAGCAATCGCTTCTGCGCCCGTTGCAACCTCAATTCGGCGCACGCCCGCTGATACGCCGCTTTCGGACAGGATTACGAACGTCCCGATATCACCAGTACGATCGACATGTGTCCCGCCACAAAGCTCAACGGAATAGGCCTTGTCGGCCTGCTGCAAATCCGCGCCCATGCTCAGCACGCGCACCTCATCACCATACTTTTCCCCGAACAGCGCCAGTGCACCTGCCTCGATTGCTTTATCAGGCGACGTCACGGAGACGCCAACCGGCTTGTTCTGGCGGATCACAGCGTTGACCTGGTCTTCAACCGCTTCGATTTCGGCCGGCGTCACCGGCGCGCCATGCGAGAAATCGAACCGCATGCGCTCTTCTTCCACCAGCGATCCTTTTTGCGTCACATGCTCGCCCAGCACATCGCGCAAGGCGGCGTGCATCAAGTGCGTCGCCGAATGATTGGCCATGATGCGCGTGCGCCGACCGTCATTCACCGAACTGGTGACGGCGTCGCCGAGCGCTAATGTGCCTTCGACCAGCTCACCTATATGAGCGTGTAAGTCGCCCGCCCGCTTCTGGACATCACGAACAATGAAGCGCGCGGTCTTGGTTTCGATCACGCCATGATCGCCGGCCTGTCCGCCGCTTTCTGCATAGAATGGGCTGCGGTCGAGAATGAGCTCGGCCTCCGCACCCGTCTGCAGCGCGTCTGATTGTGTCCCGTCCGTAACAATCGCCTTGATCGCGCCGTCTGCGATAAGCTCAGAATAGCCCAGAAACTCAGTTGCACCGGCCGCGTCGCGGATGCGGAACCAGACCTCGCCGGAAGCAGCATCGCCGGAGGCAAAACCAGCGGCCTTTGAATCCTCTTTCTGACGCGCCATAGCGGTGTCGAAACCAGCCTCGTCGACCTGCATACCGCGACCCCGCAAAATGTCCTGTGTCAGGTCGAGCGGAAAACCGTATGTGTCATACAGCTTAAACGCCGTTTCACCTGGCAAAGTGTCGCCCTCTTTGAGATCGACACTGGCCTCATCCAGCAAAGCCAGGCCGCGGCCGAGCGTACGCTGGAAGCGGCTTTCTTCTTGCTCCAATGCACTTTCGATCGCCGCCTGCGCGCGTCCGAGCTCCGGATAAGCGGCGCCCATTTCCGTGATCAGCGCTGGTACCAATCTATGCATGCCGGGTTCGCGCGCGCCGAGTATATGGGCGTGACGCATCGCGCGGCGCATGATGCGGCGCAGGACATATCCGCGGCCTTCATTCGATGGCGTGACGCCGTCTGCGACCAGAAAGGCGGATGTGCGCAAATGGTCCGCGATGACACGGAATGAGCCGAGCTGATCGCCCGCTGCCTTAGTCGCGTAAACGTCTTCTTCCGCCGCGATCAGATTTTGGAACAGATCGATTTCATAATTATTGTGGACGCCCTGCAGCACCGCCGCAATGCGTTCCAGGCCCATGCCCGTATCGATGGACGGCTTTGGCAGATTGAGTCTTTTGCCGCCCTGTTGCTGGTCGAATTGCATGAAGACCAGGTTCCAGATTTCGATAAAGCGATCACCATCTTCTTCCGGCGATCCCGGCGGACCGCCCCAAATGTCCGGACCATGGTCGAAGAAGATTTCCGAACATGGGCCGCAAGGCCCGGTATCACCCATTGACCAGAAATTATCTGACGTACTGATCCGGATGATACGATCGTCCGACAGGCCAGCGACTTTTTTCCAGATCGACGCGGCTTCGTCATCTTCGGCATACACGGTGACGAGCAGCTTGTCGGCGGGCAAACCAAGTTCCTTGGTTGCCAATTCCCAACCGAATGCAATCGCCTCATCCTTGAAATAGTCGCCAAATGAGAAATTGCCGAGCATTTCAAAAAAGGTGTGATGGCGAGCCGTATAGCCGACATTGTCCAGATCATTGTGCTTACCGCCCGCACGGACGCATTTTTGGGAGCTCACAGCGCGCAATTCAGGCGGGGTTTCAGCACCGGTAAAGATGTTCTTGAACGGCACCATGCCGGCATTGACGAAGAGCAAGGTCGGATCATTCTCCGGCACCAGAGGCGCAGAGGCTTTGCGTACGTGTCCTTTGCTTTCAAAGTAGGACAGAAACGCTTCGCGCAGATCATTGACACTCGTCATCAGACTTCCTCTCGCCGACTCACTCAAATGAGGCCTTGGCGGTGGATATATGTCCATAAAAGCAACGCGCCAAGCGTTTCCGCGGGCGCGTTGCAGATGATTTGATGGGAAAGCAGACTTAGCCTGCTTCAGCTTCCTCAGCCACGCCCCCCCCTTCGGTCAACAAGACATCCGAGAGCAGGCCCGAGCGTTTGCGAATTTCAAGCTCAATCTCGTCGCGAATGTCCGGATTGTCTTTCAGGAATTGGCGCGTTTTCTCACGCCCCTGCCCGATCCGTTCCGGACCATAAGAATACCAGGAGCCGGATTTCTCGATGACTTCGCATTTGACCCCGAGATCGATGATCTCGCCGGTTTTTGAAATGCCTTCGCCATAAATGATGTCGAACTCAACTTGCCGGAAGGGCGGCGCAACCTTGTTCTTCACCACTTTCACGCGGGTCTGGTTACCAATCACTTCATCCCGGTCTTTCAACGCACCGATGCGGCGAATGTCCAAACGGACTGATGAATAGAATTTCAACGCGTTGCCACCCGTTGTCGTTTCCGGGCTGCCAAACATGACGCCAATCTTCATCCGGATCTGGTTGATGAAGACGACCATACAATTCGATTTGGAAATCGAACCGGTCAGCTTGCGCAAAGCCTGGCTCATCAAGCGGGCTTGCAGGCCCGGCAGGCTGTCGCCCATTTCGCCTTCAATCTCAGCTCGCGGAGTCAAAGCCGCAACAGAGTCGATGACCAGAACATCAATCGCGCCCGATCGCACCAATGTATCGGCAATTTCAAGCGCCTGTTCACCTGTGTCCGGCTGCGACACGAGAAGATCGTCCAGATCGACCCCCAGCTTGCCCGCATAGACCGGGTCGAGTGCGTGCTCAGCATCGATAAAGGCACAAACCCCACCATTTTTCTGAGCTTCCGCGACAACGTGCAGAGACAAAGTCGTCTTACCGGAACTTTCCGGGCCATAAATTTCAATCACACGGCCTTTTGGCAGACCGCCAATGCCAAGCGCGATGTCCAGACCAAGCGATCCGGTCGGAATCGACTCAATATCCATCGTCTTTTTCTCACCGAGGCGCATCACTGAGCCTTTACCAAAGGCCCGGTCAATATTGGTGAGTGCCGTTTCGAGAGCTTTCTGCTTATCCACGCCAGAATCCTTATCCACGAGTTGCAGGGAGGGTTTGGACATGAGTCGTTCCTTTTCGTCTATAAAATACTCGGCGAAGAATGGCCCCGAGCCCGCCAGCTGAATCGTATGTACCACATTTGTTCACGAGAACAAA
>JBCCDZ010000216.1:0-5566 GCA_039030525.1 Pseudomonadota bacterium
AGCTCGCGCGGATTGAATGTCTATTCCGTCAGGGCGCAAGGCTGCGTCGACGCTGATATCGGTCAGGTGGATGCCGGTAATGCCGTCTTCGAACACCCCGTCTTCGAATTGCACAGGGCCTTCGAAGCGCCAGGTCTCGCCCGTGCCATTGCGAATATCGACACGCGCGCGACCTTCGACCCGAAGGTCTGTCGGGGCCGCGAGGGCCCAGAGGGGCTCGACCGGTCCCTCGCCCGTAATCGAAACCGGGATGGCTGCGCCTGGAACGGCGCGAACAGACAGCAGCGTTCCAGCATGTTGTAACGGGACCAGGGCTTGCGCGACGAACCCTGGAGCTTGCTCGGACTCTTTGGTCGCGAGTGTTGCTGAGAGGAAGTTGTTCTCAATCACGCCGTCCAGGACGAGGTTGGTTGCAGAAGCATTGGAAATGCCGCGGCTGAGCCCCGTGATCGACCCATTTGTTACGCCCTTGAGCTGGTCATCTTCCAAGCCAATCGACGTCTCTGCATCAAAGCGACCAAGCAAACCGGGGCGGTTCAAGAGCGGCCCGAGCGATTGCACTGAAATGTTTGACAGGCGGACCATCGACTGTTCCGATTGCAAGGGTTTCAGATTGACGTCGATCTGCCCACCAAACGCCATGACCTGGCCGGACGCACGAAGGCCGGAATCGAGGCTGACAATCAGAGGCGAGACAAAGGCAATCGTCTGGTCTGCCAAGGTCGCGGCGCCATCGAGTTCGAGCGTGCGGGTTTCAAGATTGGCGTGTAGCCCATGCATGCCGGTAATCGGTTGTGATCCGCCAGGCGTGTCTACTTTGGCATCATAAGACACTTCCCCCGTAAAGCGCGGCCAACGTCCGGAAAGATTGGCGGCGGCCTGTTCGAGCGCCAGGGGACCAAAGGCGGTCTCTTGCACGGTGACGATGCCGTTTAGATCCTGATCCTGATAAGCGATCTTCGCGTCGATCGCATCAAGGCCAGCAAAGCGGCCTGAAACCTCTACTTGCAGGTCTGACGCGCTCGGTGTTTGGAGATCAAGATTACCGGCGCCATTCGCGGTCAATGTATCCCAAGTCGCGGTGAGGCTTTCGATTAGGACCGCATCAGCGTCGCGGCGGCCGGCAACATCCAACGCGATCAAATCTTCCAGGTATTGCGCGGTCCCAGTCAGGACGAAATCGCTGGAGTCGCTCAGGCTGACAGTGGATCCGATGTCGAGATCGGTCAGGGTTTGCCCGGCATAGATCAGCTCGGCAATCTTAGCGGTCAGTTCCAGGTCTGGTGAGGTCGCGCGCCCGGAAAAGGTGATGTCAGTCGCAATAGTGTTAAGGGTGGCGGACTGGATCGCGAGTGAGGTGGCGTTGATCTGACTGCGACCGGACAGGCGTCCATCGATCAATTGCCCTGAGGCCGCGGCCTGTAAGGTCGCTGTCGTGAGGGAGGCTGTCTCCAATCGCAACTGGTTGGCGTTTCGCACAACCGAAAAGCCGAGCTGCGCATCATTACCGACCAGATCGACGAAGAGATCGGACCCGGGCGCGGCATCCAGGTCGCCGTCAAACTTCAATCGCGCCTGGTCCAGGCTTGGCCCAGTCAGAGACCAAGCGCCATCAAGCTCGGAAATGTAAGGCAGAGCCGTCGTCGACAGCGTGCCAGCCAATGCAAGATCACCACCTGGCTGGGCGGTGCCTTGGGCGGTCGCTTGCAGGGCGCGGCTCTCATAGGCGGCTGCGAGAATCTGTATCGCGCGATCCGTGCGATTGAGGGTCGCGGTGAGTTGCGCGGTCGCAGGGCCAGCCAGGTAAGGCGCAAGGCCGTTCGGCAGACCGCTTAGCTGCGACAATGAAATTTCCGCCTCGATGTCCAGGCCGGCTTCTGTCAGTCGAAATCTACCATCGGTCGCGACATCGGCGCCTGCATACGTTCCATAGGCCAGGCGCGGGACGGTGGTTTTGCCGTCAAAGACTTGTTCCTGACGGGTCAGCGTGAGGGCGCCGTCGAGGTCGAGCGCAGGCAGGCTCAAGCCCGGCACACCCGCAAGCGTCTCGATATCGATCTGAGAGAGCGTGCTGTTCAAGCGCGCGATTCGAATGCCATTTGGCAGCCACGTGATCTGACCCGTTGCGCTTGCGGTGAGCGGTTCAGCAGCAAGGGTCGCAGAGAGATTGCGCTCGGCGTCTAGTGTGCCGGTAAAGCTGGCATCAGTACCCAAGCGCGCTTGCAGCGGGGCGAGGCGTCCAAGCGAATCAAGCGCCAATTGACCTTGGACAGTATAGGTGCCCGCAGCGCGACTGAGATCGAGGTCAATTGCAGGCGCATCGCCGACAGTGCCATTGGCGACCAATTGCCAGTTCGTCAGAGTGCCCTCGGCGATCAGACGGGCCGCGATCGCTTGACCGTCAGGCGCCTCAACTAGCGTGGCGATCAACCCTGATGGCGCGCCGGAAAGGTCGAGCCGTCCGCGCAGTGGGATGTCGCCGCCCCAATCCAAAGCGGCATTGATCTTATCGCCGTCATGAGAGTGTGGGGAGAGATTGATTTCAATGCGCCCGGTTTGGTCTTGCCTGCGCAGCTGTCCGGATAAGGTATATGTCTGCGCTGGTCCTGCGACCCCGTCGGCCAATGACATGTCTGGAATGCTGAGCGCGCCAATCGTGATACGTGGTATCGCGCCGCCGCGAGACGTGCTCGGCAGCAGTGTGGGACGGCGCGTCACGGACAGTTTCGCAGCGGACACGTTTTTAATGTTCAAGTGCTGTGACAGGTAAGACAGCGGCGCCCAGTCGAGTGTAATGTCCTGCGCGTCGAGCCAGACCCCATCTGCGTCCCGTACGCTCAGGCGGTCAACTGAGAGGCGACCTAATAGATCGCCTTTCAAGCCGTCCAGTTCAAATGATTGGCCGCGCACGGTCATGGTTTCCAGGCGGGATTCGACCATGTTGCGTGCCATCGGACTCATGGCGAACAGGCGCGCGGCGATCAGGATCGCGATTATGGCGACAAATGCGCCGATCGCGATGCGCCGCCATAGACGCAAAGAAGGCCAGCTTATGGTCATCAGAACGCCTGCCCAATGCTGACATAGACTTGTACCGGATCATCGCCATCGTCTGGATCAATCGGCGTCGCGATATCAAATCGGATCGGGCCGACCAAAGTGTCATAGCGAATGCCGAGGCCAGCCGAGTATCGAATGTCCTCAAAATCGACGCCCTGATCAGCACTGACATTGGCGCCGTCCAGGAAGGCGACAAATCCAAGGGGCCCGTCGCGCCGCCAGCGCAGCTCGCCAGACACTTCCAGCAATCCGCGGCCGCCGGTCGGGGTGCCGTCAATATCTTCTGGCCCGACCGATTGATATTCGAAACCTCTGGCGCTGCCGCCTCCACCGGCGAAGAAGCGGCGGCTAACCGGCAAATCTGATAGAGCCGCGCCAAACACAAAGCCGCTGCGCACGCGCGCTGCGGCTACGATCCGCCGGTTGTGGTCCAGCGGCTGATAGGCACTGATTTGCCCGTTAAGAGAGAAAAATTGTGCTTCGCGGTCGCCAATCACGACGCCCGGTTCGCCGCGCGCATCAACGCGCCAGCCTTGGGTTGCGTCCAGTGGGTCGTCCGCATAGTCGAGCCGAACGCCAAGTGAGGTGCTCAGGATTTGTTGGTCGCGTTGTTCAAATGCATCTTCTTCACGGGTAAATTCGCTGCCAGCACCAAGCGCAAAAGTCAGGTGTCTCGACCGGCGGACTTCGAACGTGCCGGATACGGTGACGGCTTCGCGATCAAACGCATCGGTTTCCTCGCGGCCAAGCTCAGACGACAAGACCAGTGTGCGATCGAAGCCGGTCACATTCGGAATTCGCCAATCCACCGAAAAGGAGCGTTCCAGGGTTGCCAGCGTCATCTGCCCTGTCAGCGTGTCGCCTCGACGGGTCGCGTTGCGGCGTGTCAGGCTGGCGGCAAGGCCGGGACCTTCGCTGGTCGAAAAACTCGTCCCTGTGGTCAGTGTGTAGCGCGACCGTTCCTCGAGCTGCACGACGAGGTCACGAACCTCGTCGCCATTCGGCAGTGTTCGCGCCGGGGTGTCTGCAAGCTGGACGCTGACAAAGCGATAATTCCGCGTCGCATTGAGGCGGCGATTGAGGTTGGCGAGTTTCTGAGGGGTGTAAATCTCGTCGGTTTCGAATGGTACGAATCGGTTGAGATAGTCACGCCGGGTCCGGGTGTCGCTGGGATAGATGACCTGACCGAGACGAATGCGCGGACCGGGAATGAGATGATAAGTAACGTCCAGCGTTCCAGCGTCGCGATCGCCGATCACGGCACGCGGCTCAGCGCGCGCGGTCGCATACCCTGATTGTTTGAGAGCTGCCACCAAGGCGGCTTCTTCGGCAAGGATCCTGTCGGGTCGGGCCAGGTCTCCGGAGCTGAGCGTTCGGACCTTGTCGAGGGCGGCAATTGCGTCTTCTGATAGTTCCTGCGTGCCGGTCTCGATGACGAGACTGGCAAGCGAGAATTCTGGTCCCGGTTCGATTTGAACGAGGCCGACCGGCGGTGGGCCCGCATCCACCGAATAAGCAATTTCAGGCGCGAAATATCCGCGCGAATTGAGGTAGTTTTCGGCTTTTTGGGCCGCATTGCGGGCCTGTCTTCGGGCCTCAAACAGGGTTTCGGTCGATTCTGAGACGCGTAATTCGCGCTGGAGATCAGACAGCAAGTCTGCCTCTGCGGTTTCACTGCTGACGCGCACTTCCGCGGCCCAGACAGGCTGGACGATGGCGCAAGCCGCAATGGCGCAGAGAGGCAAGTGACGGTTCATTCGAGGTCTTATTCAGCACGTAGGGTAACAAACCGTGCAAAGCTCGGTCCAAGTTGCGGCTATTTTTTGATGCTGAATTGAAGAATCTGAACTTGTGATCTCAAACTAGAGTACAAAAGACAGACTTAGCGCTGTCAAAAACCCGATTCCGCCAACCAGAGTCGAGACGACGGTCCATGATTTCAAGGTCTCATTGACGGACAGATTGAGGTATTTGCTGACCAGCCAGAAGCCGGAATCATTGACGTGTGACAGCACGGTTGCCCCCGCCGCAATCGCGATCACGGTGAGCGCGCGATCAAAATCGGACAGACCCGCCACTTCCAGGAGCGGCGCGGTGAATCCGGCGGCAGTGATCATGGCCACTGTCGCGGACCCTTGCACGACCCGAACCAAAGCGGCGATCATGAAGGCAAATACCAGAACCGAGACATTTGCTGATGCGGCCAATTCGGCGATCCGGGCGCCGGCTTGAGAATCGATCAGGACCTGTTTGAACGCTCCGCCCGCGCCGGTCACAAGCACCACGGCGCCGGCTGGTTCGAGCGACTTCATGGAGGCCGTGTTCAAGGCGGTCGCTGACATGTCCAGAACCGTCGCGGCGAATGTGTAATAGAGGCCGACCGTCAGCAGCAAGGCGACGAAAGGATGAGACATAAACAGGATGAAGGCGGGCGCGGCGTCGCCCATCGTCATTTTGACCACAGTGCCGCTGGCCACGAGGATGATCGGGAAGGCCAAAGCCGCCA
>JBCCDZ010000217.1:0-5553 GCA_039030525.1 Pseudomonadota bacterium
CGAGGCGCCCGTCTGCAATACGGTTCAGCAATAATGCCGAGAGCTGAGCTCGTTCAACAAAGCTCGACATCACGACATATTCTTCATCCGAGTGAATTCGGCCGCCCATGACGCCGAGTGTATCGACATTCGGGACGCCTGCGGCAAAGATATTATTGCCTTCGCAAACACCGCCCGTGTCGACAAATTCCAATTCCAATCCAATCGCCTTGCCGGTTTGAGCGACGGCGTCAAACAAATGCTGTTGCGCGTCATTCCTCGGCTTGGGAGGGCGATAAAACCCGCCATGCATGTGACCGGATATGCCGTCGCGCGCGATGGCTTCTGCGAGCAGGCGTTCCACCTGTTGAGTTGCCCAAGCTGCAGCCTCAGCATCAGGCGCGCGCGCGCCAAATCGAACGACAGCGAGGTCTGGTACGATATTTACGGCGCTGCCGCCATCAATCGCGCCAACGTTAAACGTCACGCCATCATATGCGCCATTCAATTGTTCCAGCGCGATGACCATGGCCGCTGCAGCTTCCAGCGCGCTGCGACCGTCCTCTTTGGCGCGCCCAGCATGAGCTGACCGCCCATGCAGGACGATGTCAAAGACTGCAGACCCTTTGCGACCACCGGACATGGCGCCCGTGTCCATACATGGCTCATAGGTCATGCCAATCATCGCGCCGGATTGGGCAGCTTCGGTCAGGAATGGTGAGCTGGCGAAATTTCCAGTCTCTTCATCCGGTGTGATAATGATCTGATAGCCAAGTTTGTCTATTAACGGACCGGCCTCAAACGCTTGCAAGGCGCCCAGCATAACAGACAATCCGCCTTTCATATCCGCCAGACCGGGTCCATTGAACTTGTCATCACCAATATCTTTGATGTCGGTGAAGGTTTGTGGCGGAAAGACCGTGTCATAATGGCCGCTCATAATGACCTGTAAGTCCGCGCTTTGCCGCGATTTGATCCGGATGATGGGACCCGTCTCAAAGGCTTCGATCTTGCCATTATTCGAGATTTTCTCGATCGGGTCGGTTTGGATCAACTCTATATCAGCTTCGAGCGCGCTGAACGCGTCGCCGAGTCGCGGCGCGAGCGATAACAAGCCTTGGCGATTCCAGCTGCCAGTATTCGTTTCGGCCCAATCGAAAGTTCGATCTTGCATACTTGCCCGCAGATCGGTGACGCGTTCGCAAATGGCCTCGTCTTCGGATGTTTTAAGGCTGAGATCTACCATATCAATCTTGGTTTCACGCTTTCTAAGAAACAACAAGCCCCGGACTTAATGGTCCGGGGCTCCAGTTCACATTTTTGGGTTGGATCAGGTATTGCGATCAAACTCCGCTAGGCGCTCTTCGGCTTCAGCCAGACGCGCGTCCACAGTGTCGCAATTCTCTGACACATCGCCAATAACCGCCATGTCCTTGCAGCGCTCTTTTTCTTTCTTGTAGTCGCTGACCTCATTGAAGATTTCAAATCGCGCCAAAGCGATGGCGGTATTGTCTTCAGCGGTCATAAAGTCGAGCCAACCGCGTCCACCGCGATTATTGGCGTTGCGGAACGCCTGTCGTGCGCCAGAACGATCTTCACGCTCATAACGTGACTGACCGACCAGGACCCAGGCCAGACCCGTATTTGCCAAGCCGCCTTTGTCGATGGCATTGATCAAAGCGGTTTCTGCCTCGGCCCAATTCTGCAGCTCGCTATAAGAGCGACCCAGACGCTCATACATTTTGCCGTCTGGCGCCATTTGCGCGGCTTGTTCAATCACAGGGATCGCGCGGTCAAACTCGCGGGCCACCTGATACAGGTTGGCCAACAGTTCCAGCCGTTGATAGGAGCGGGAAATCCGACCCGCATTCATTTCCTTTTCAAGGATCCTGGCGGAGGCATATGGAACATCGAACGTATTGTAGAAGTTCACGATCCGCATCAACTCGTCTTCGGTCTGAAGCAGACCCGCAAGGTACATGGCTTTCTGGACCTCAAACGCTTTTCGGTCTTCGCCAGCCTGGAAATATTCGCCCGCAATGGCTTGCCAGAGACGGATATCCGATGGGTCACGCTCGAGCAGCAGTTCAAGCAGTTCAGCCTTTTTCGCTTTGTTACCGGTCTTGTCGTACAGGAAAATCAGGAAGTCATAGACGGATCGGTCAGCACCAGCGCCGTCGAATTCCAGCACGCGCTCCGCCCAGGTCAGAGACTCCGGGAAGCGATCCATCTGTTGATACAAAACCGCCAGAGTCCAGCTTTGTTTGCGATCAGGGACACCGCCCTGTTCCATCCACAGATTGACATATTCGAGCGCTTTGGTTTTGTCGTCGCCGGACAGGTAGATCTGGGAAATGTTATAATAGGTGGTTTTCAGTTCGGTTTGAGGAATGTAACCGCGATCAATTGCCGTCAGGAGATCGGCGACTGCGCCTTCGAGATCATCAGTCTGGATCTTAATCGCGGCACCGAGACGCAACGCGGCGCCTTCTTCGTAACAATTGAGCACTTGCGAGCGCAGCGCGTTTAACGCGACCAAAGCGGCCTGAGGGTTATCATTCACTATGAGCTCGGTCTCAGCTTTCAGATAGTTCTCCGCATTGGTTGAACTAAACTGTGTTTCTTCGCACGCCTGCGCGGCAGCTGACCCAACACCAATCGAAGCCATAATAGCAATCGATGCGACGCCTTTCATGATGTGCTTCATCATATTGTTTCACTCCTCTCCGCCATAGTGGCGTTCCATTTCCTTTGAACCGGAAGTTTGCTCCGATTTCAAGCGCTTCAATCGATAAGTCGAAGCATTTTTCCCAGACTCTTTATTCTAACACACTCCTATTGTTTAAGGCGGAACTCAAGGGGGAAAACCACACCTGTCACAGTCACAGGCAATCCATCGCGAATTTGCGGCGCAAACTTGACCTTTTTGACCGATCTTTCAGCGGCTTTTACGAAGAGTCGATCGCTACATTCCGCCTGAACATTGAACGGTTCGCCCTTTATCGAAACGCTTAAATGGACATCACAAAAGCCTTCAATGCTTCGGGCCGCTGCATCCCGAGGGTATTCCGGTATGGGTGGAGTGATGGGCTGGATTGAGCGATTGGTGATCGCCGTCACTCGCTTAGGCAGTATCGGGGCGACCTCGACCTCGCCATAATCTGCGGGCACTGCGCCGCCATAAGCGCCTATTGGCAGTTTTGGGTTGTCGACACTCTTAACCAAATCTGGTGGACTTGGCGGCGGTGAAACCGGGTCGCGTGGTGTCACAATGGGGCGCGGTTCGTCCGCAGGCTCGTCAATTTCAACCGCCATGTAAGGTTTCAAGTCATAAACCGTCATTTCCGGCGCCTCGACCGCGTCAACTGCGACGACGTTCTGCATCGCTGTGAACAATCCGAACGTCACGATTCCTGCTGGCAAGGTGACTGTCATCATTCGTTTTGTGCGCGTTGCCCATGTTTCCATTTGTGCGCATGATTTTACGTGTTCTAACAATTTAGCCTCCCAATGTAATGATATTACTATCTGTAACTAAATTACATTGTCAAGGCAAAAAGAAAGGGGACCCGTCCAGGTCCCCTGCCCTCATTTGGATTTTAGCGGGTCTAGTCGGCGAGTGTGAACTCGAGCGGGTAAACCACATTGCGACGCTCTGCCGCCTGCCCCCGAATGATTTTCGGAGCAAATTCCACTCGGCTCACGGCGCGTTCGGCTTCCCGCTTGAACACACGGTCAGAACAATCTGCGCTGACATTGTACGGTTTGCCGCGTGTATCCACGTCGAAGCGAACTTCGCAAGACCCTTCAATGCCCCGCTCTGCAGCGCGTGACGGATAGGTCGGGACGGGTGGCCGAATAGGCTGTGCGTCACGATCCGAAATCGCCACTGGATCAATCGCCAATGAGTTCAACCTTGTTGGCGGCAACTCACTTGGAGGCGCGCCCTGGATGTTTGGCGTTGGCAGGTCGATATCATTCTTGCTGGCCGTCAGCTTTGGTGGTGGTGGCGGCTTGTCAGCATTGTTGAGCTTACGCGGCTTGCTGCGGGCTCGACGGGTGACATCTTCTTCTTGAGCTTCTGGCGTAATGCTCTCGAGATTATACTCGCGGAGATTATCCGGTTCCTCAAAGTCTGCGGAGATAAAGAACCGCATCAAATGGAACAAAGCCAATGTCATAATGATCGCCAGTGGAATGCCGATCGCCATGCGAATTAAAGGGTTTGCAAACATAGGCTACTCCTAATTATTGACCACTGAAAGCGGCACGCGCCCCAAGCCGTCGACTTCGTTTACGATCTCCATGAGATCGATGAGCACCCCAGCCTGAGCTTCAGAGTCCGCTTGTACGACCAGACGTCCTTTCGGATTGTCTTCGCGCAATTCACGGATCCGGAAACCCACTTCCGACAATGGCACCACCTGCTTGTTCATGTAGATTTCACTGGCGGCATCAATCGCAATGAGAATCCCGAGCGGGTTTTGCTTGTTCTTGTTGTTCACCTCGATCCGATCGATCTCAACGCCCGGCTCACGAATGAACTGCGCCGTCACGATGAAGAAGATCAGAAGAATGAAGACCACATCGAGCATCGGTGTGAGATTGACATCATCTTCGGCACTGCCAGCCGCTTCTCGTACTTTACGAGCCATGATTTAGCCTCCTCTAACCTGCGGAACGGAGAATATTCACCCGCTCCATTTGTGCGTCATAAGCGATATCACGCACTTCGATGATCGTGCCGGTACGGGCCTGTGGATGCGCCTGAATGATCAGGGCACTTTCAGGGTTCTCAGCACGGGCGCGCTCCATACCACCACGAACGGCTGAGATATCCGTAAGCTTGCGATTGACACGGATCTGATCCGTTTCGTCGATATAGACGATAATCGCAGGCGCTGGATTACTCGGCGCATTGGTTTGCGGTGGCGGTGGCTCGGCTCCCAGGGCCTCTTCCTGAATGAAGGTCGAGGTCACGATGAAAAAGATAAGCAGGATAAAGACCACGTCGAGCATTGGGGTCAGATCGACAGCAGCTTCGTCACTTGGGCGACTTGCACGTCCTCTCATTAGCCAATCTCCATCTGGTCTTCGACCTTTTGCACCAGGCGGCGGACTTTCTTGTCCATGCCGGTCGCAAACGGAATGCCTGAAATTGATGCCACCATGCCGGCCATGGTTGGAATGGTTGCTTGCGACACGCCGCGCGAGAGCGCTTTAGCGTCGGCACCATCGGTGATCGCCATATTGTCGAACACAGTTACCATCCCAGTCACGGTTCCGAGCAGTCCAAGCAGCGGCGCGAGCGCCACCATGGCCTTTGCAAATGAAACATTTGCTTGGGCCTTTTGTCGGACTTCAGACACCAGTTTATCCTTTACCCAGTGCGCGAGTTTGGACTTTCGGTCGGAGCGCGATCGCCACTCCGATAGAGCCTCATCTGCGACAGAAGCATGGGCGATGCGGAAGTAGAACAGGCGCTCCAGGATCAGGGCCCACATGATGAATGTGGCCCCCATAATCCATAGAAGCACTGGCCCGCCGCGAGCCAAAAACTCCTGAAGTTCGGTC
>JBCCDZ010000218.1:0-5519 GCA_039030525.1 Pseudomonadota bacterium
CTCACGCTTTCATGGCAGATATCGATCCCACGTTCGTGGAGCAGGTCTTCGACATTGCGAAGCGACAAAGGAAATCTGACGTACATCATCACTGCAAGCTGGATGATCTCAGGCGATGTCTTGAAATAGCGAAGCGGGTTCTTTGTTATGGATGGAACGTGGAGCAGGGCGGTTAAAACTCACTTTCCGATGACAATTCCGCATAGCGTTATCTGATACAGAGAGGGGCCTCGAAGATCAGGTCGACTTTTCCATTTTGACCGTGGTCAGAACGGCAAGACCGGCCAGAAACAGCGCAGATATCGACGCCATTCCGATGCGTTGGCTATTGAAAGCGTCAGTGAAGATTTCCACCAGCAGCGGACCCGCCCAAACCGTGACCGTGCCAGCAATCGCATACAGCCCGAAAAACTCGCCGCTGCGCCCTGGGGGAGCAAGATGCACCAACATCGACCGGCTCGATGAAATGCTTGCTGTCGCTGTAATGGCGACAATGGTGATCGTGCCAAGATAGACGAGGTCTGACAGCGTCTGGAAGACCAATCCGTCCCACACCTGATAATTCGCGACCAACCCGAAAAACAGACTGTCCTGCGTGATCGACAGCTGCAGAACCAGCGTCGACACCATGCCGATAATGGAAATGATCAGAGCGTTCTTGGGTCCGAGCTTTGTGTCCATCCAGCCGCCAATCAGGCCGCCTGCAAACGCCCACATCGAGCCATACATGGCGTAAGCCGTCATCTCCAGAAAACCCCATTCCAGGAACAGCGCGACATAGACGGCACCGAGTGCCAGCAACGCTGCCATCGCATCCGCATAAAGCATTCTGGCAATCAGGAACTTCATCATTTGAAGGTATTTGGCGGCTTCTCGCACCGTCTTGAAAACGGCTTTAGCGCCATCTTTGAAAGCGGTTGGCCAGCTGGCGCCTTTGGTGCCGCCATCTTCGGCGTAGAGAAAGAACGGAATAGAAAACAAGACCAACCAGACGGCACAGATCGGTCCGGCCAGGCGTTGGTGCTCAAACGCTTCCAGATTGATTCCGAATTGCGGTGCTGCAAAGGGCCAACCGATCAAGCCTGGTAAGGCAAACAGCACGACCAGTGCGACGAAGAGAAAAGTCGCGGCAAGGTTGCCCAAGCCTAGACCCAGGCCTGATATCATCGGCAGGGATTTTGGGGCGCCCGAAACAGCCAGCATCGCATTGTGCGTGACTTCAGAATACGTGTAGCAAACATAGGCAATGACCAAAAACATCATGATGGTCACCGTTGGAAAACCACCCTCGCCAGGGATGGCGTACCAAAGCAGCCAGGACATGAGTGCGATCGTGCCTAGGAAAATCGCGAGTATGGGTTTGCGCCGTCCACCACGATCCAATGCCGCGCCGAGAAATGGCGCAGTGCATGCGCCGACCAACCCAGCCCATTTGGTAATTGAAGCAATCGCAGATTGCCCAGCGGCATTCGCCGTTCGTTTCGCCGTTTCCGCATCCAAGCCATCGAGTTCGCCGCTGGCGAGCATGTCGGCGCTGACGACTTCGCGTGCGAAATAGGGCGCGAAGATGTAGATGACGATCAGGATGTAATAAGGATTGCGCGCCCATTCAAAGACCGCCCAGGCAAATCCGGTTTTTCCAAGTGCGCCGCCGCTGCCATAATGCGCGGATTGATCTACGTCCTCTACCGCGCCTGTTGGCTCAGTCGCTGCCGTCATGCCTTGGCTCCTCCAGTTCGCTCTTTTGGCGATTGGAGGTACCCTGCTTCATTCAATTCGAGCTGTATAGGGCGGGGGCGGCTTGCCTTAGCGACAAGCTACCGCCAACCCGTCCGAGATGGAGACGTCGCACAATCTCGCAAGCAAACACCGTTTCAGCGAGACCGTAGCCAATTGAAACCGGCAAATCGATCGTCTGAAACGAACACATCTGTCGGCAGCGAAAACCGGTCTTTATTAAACTCGCAAATGGCGTGGATCCCGGTCTTATTAAACCAGAGCCGCCATGTGTGCTGACGCGACGGGCTCTGCGCGGCAAATCCGTTACAGGTGAGCAGCGCCGCATTGGGTTTGCGGCCCGGATCACGCACAGAAGCATAGCGGATCAGATCGATATCGTTTTGCCGGGCCAGGGCTTCCAGGTCCTGGGTTGGTCCGTAATCGTTTGGATCCATCCAGAGCTTGGCCTGTTCCGCAAACGGCGCGTGGGTAAGATCCACCGCACGGTCAGTCGAGATCGGAACATCAAAACAGGTATGCTCGGTTGGCTGACGCGGGAAGGGGGTTTCTGGCGAGTCGGCGTAGAATAGCAAAAGATGAAAAGCGGTCTCGATCACCGCCGTATCTTGCTGTTCAGAAACGTAATAGACGCCATCAGAATGTCCGGCACGACGAAACCGGGACCCGTTTGGATACAAGCCATACCGGAATGGCGTCATATAAAGCCAGTGCAATCCTTCGCAGGCCGCCGGCACGGGCGGTTTGGTGTCCTCGAGAATATCTTCGAGCAAGGCTTGATCCTCAAGGTCATCGACCAGGCGTAGCGTAGAGACCACATGCTGGGCCTCTACGCATCGCCAAAAGGTTCGTTTGACCGGCGCTGCCTCAGATCGGAGCGCGTCGGGAATCCAGGTAGGCAAGGCCATTGGTCAATCCGGGAATTGATTTGATGATTTCCAGCGGACGTCCGCCAAGCGCGCTATTCTGATTGCGAAGCCAGGCCTGCGCGACACGCTCGTCGCCGCCGCTAATCGCGTCGAGAGACCGAAAGAAACGCACGAACAAGGCAGCAAGCTCGAACGTTTTGGAGCCTTCCTGAAGGTGGAATTCTTCTTTTCGCATCCGCGACACGGTCGGTTCAGATACGCCAAGAATCCCAGCAAGGTCTTTGCCCGTGAGCCCAAGCGTTTCAGCCGCCCGCATAGTCGCGGTGGTCAGGACACGGCGCCGATCCTTTATCACTTTTTGCGTCTGAATAGACATGACGTATCCTTTCTTCTGAAATAATACATATCATTGATTTCTGTGGAAATCAAGAATTTGGAGTCAAATAAAGCCCCGCACGACGAGATGCGGGGCTTTATCAGTAGGTTTATTGGACCGTGAGCGTGGTCGATTGATATGATTGAGAGCTGTTTCCGACCATGATCGTAAATGTTCCAGGCTCTACAACGCGCTGCATGTCGCGATTATAAAATTGCAGAGCGTCAGGCGTGATTGGAAGGCTGACTGTCTGCGATTCACCTGGCGCGAGGCGAACGCGTTGAAAGCCTTTCAACTCCATAACTGGGCGCGTGACACTGCTCACATCATCACGGATATAGAGCTGCACGATTTCGTCTGCCGTCACCGTTCCGGTATTGGTCACCGTGACACTGACACTGGTGGCCTCATCAGAGGCAATCTCTGGCGCAGCGAGGACCGGCTCCGACATGTCGAATGTGGTATAGCTCAGCCCATGGCCAAAGGCGTAAAGGGGTGAGGCGTCTGCAAAGGCATAACCGCGGCGCGCCGTCGGCTTGTGGTTATAGAAGACCGGGATCTGACCAACATTGCGCGGTACGGAAACCGGCATTTTGCCACTCGGAGAAACCGTCCCCATCAACAAGTCTGCGACGGCTGTGCCTGTCTCTTGTCCGAGTTGCCAACCATACAGGATCGCATCGAAGTGATCCTGTACATTGGTCAGCGCCAATGGGCGTCCGGAAATGATCACGCCGACCATTGGGATGTCTGTTTTGGCCAGCGCCTCAACCAATTCCTTTTGCTGACCGATCAGGGTGATGTCATCGCGATCGCCGCGATGCGTTTCTGACCAGGCTTCACGCGATGTGGACTCATCGCCACCAATCGCCAGGATAATAACATCCGCGCCTTGCACGGCTGCGACCGCCTCATCAATCAGGCGCATATTCTCAGCTGGATCGATGAGATTGACCTCATCATCCCACCAGGACCGATTATCAGTCAGCTTCACACCCTTGGCGTGAACAATCTCCACGTCGTCGCCAAATTCGGCTTTGAACCCGTCGAGAATACTGACGGTCTGCCGCGGCTCATCAGAGTATCCGCCCAACACAGTGATGTCGCTGTTCGGGCCAATAATGGCAACTCGCGTAAGTGCGGACCGATCGAGGGGCAGGGCGCCGTCTTCATTCTTGACCAGGACCGCCGCCTTGTGCGCAGCTTCCAGCGCCACGGCACGGGCTTCGGCATTGCCGGTCAGCGCGTCCGCTTCTGCGCCATCGGCATAAGGGTCATCAAAGACGCCGCCGCGCTTTTTCATTCGCAGCACGCGTTCCACCGCGGTATCGACGACAGAAATATCGAGGTCGCCAGCTTCTATTGCGTCTTTCATTTGATAGAAGGCGACGCCATCCGGCAGTTCGAAATCGACACCGGAGGTAATGGCGAGCGCGCCTGCGGCACCAAGTGACTCGACCAGGCGGTGACGCACTTGTAGCTCATTGATTGCGAAATAATCGGCCACGACGACACCGTCAAAGCCCCATTCGCCGCGAAGGACATCGTTCAATAGCCAGTCATTGGCATGCGAGGGTATGCCATCAATCTCATTATAGCTCGCCATGACACTCGCCGCATTGGCTTCTTTGATGGCAGCCTCAAAGGGCGGGAAGAAAATTTCGCGCAAAACGCGTTCCGGCAATTGCGCAGGCCCGACATTCATGCCCGCTTCCGGTTCGCCGTGGCCGGTCATGTGCTTCAGCGTAGTCAGCACTTTGCCGTCAGGAACGGTATCACCCGTGCCCTGGAAACCGCGAATGGCAGCAACACCCATGCGGCTTACCAGGTACGGGTCTTCGCCAAATGTTTCTTCGATTCGGCCCCAGCGCGGGTCCAGTGCGACATCGACGACAGGGGACAAGACATGATGGACGCCGCGAACGCGAATCTCCCGAGCAGTTATAGAATAGACACGTTCCAGCAATTCTGGGTCAAACGTGCTCGCCAGCGCGATCGACTGCGGGAAGGCGGTCGCGTAGCGCGCCTGAAAACCATGCAGGCCTTCTTCATGGAAGAGCGTCGGAATGCCCAGCCGGGTCTCTTCAATCATCCATTGTTGCACGGCATTGGTCAGTTGCACGGTTTCGCTTGGTGTGCGCGCAGACATGCGTCGAACCACAGTGGCGTCGTTCACGTCCCGTCGTTCTTCGGTCGTCTCCATTCCCATCGTGTCTTGCGGGCGCGCGAAACACCCCACGCCATGCGGGTGCTTGGCGGCCATTTTCTCAGGCGAGAAGTTGCCGTTTGAATCGAATATCTGACCTTTATTGATCCAAATGCAGCTGAGCTGCGCTAGTTTCTCGTCCAGCGTCATATCGGCAATCAGCGCGGCGATTTCTGGATCTGATGACAGTGGAGGTGCCGTGGCTTCCACGACGGTCTCGGTTTCAGCGATCGCGGTTGTGTCGACAGCCTGGCACGCTTGAAGCGCGATGCCCGCCATCGCGAACAGGCTCGCTTTGAAAATTTTGTGCCGCATTTTGAAGGCCTCCCTC
>JBCCDZ010000219.1:0-5519 GCA_039030525.1 Pseudomonadota bacterium
CCATGCAGGCAATAATAATAGCAAGCAGTGTAAAAACTTGGAAGGCAGTTCCGAAAGCTTTGTCCTGCTGGCCCCTTCTGATTGTGAATTGAAAGACCCAAAATGCGGGGATGCGGATGAATATTCTCAATATGTTGATAAATCTATGATTAAGATTGATTGGATTAGAGACAGCAATCAGATAAAAACGGCGCCTCGGGCGTCAGATTAGCGGATCTTTGAATGCGTGTGGTGAAGGTTATTTTTTTGGCAGTGCTTTCGGCCTTGTCCGCCGCAATGGCTGCCGCGCAAGTGCAGTCCGTTGGCGTCGCCGGTGACGGCGAATTCACTCGAATCACCATTACGTCCGCGGATGCGTTTAAACCTGACGTATTTCTGCGCGATACCGATGATGGTCTGGTTATTGAAATGGTGCCGGAACACTTTCGGCTCGGTCATGCGCCGTTTTTTGCGGAGCCGGCCGGAGGCGTGTTTGCATACACTTTGGATACCGATCGGATCGTTTTCGAGCTTGAACAACCAATGATGGTGATGCGCGAAATCGATTTGCCACCAACCGGAACTGAGCGCTTGTACCGCTACATTCTCGACCTATCAGGGGTTTCTATGACGCGGTTCCAGGCTGCTGCGCAACGCGACGCGCCGCGATTTGCGCGTTTTGAAGCGGCGCGATTCGCTGAGGCCGAAGCCGCGCAAACGTCGCCGACGGCTACGGCCGCTATCGTCGATCTGGATGTCCCACAACCTGAAACCCCATCCTCGAAACCCGCAGGTTTCGGGGCAATGATGCAAATCGCAGCACGTCAAAGGCGAGTCATTGTCATAGATCCCGGGCATGGTGGCCGCGATCCAGGCGCACTGGCGATTGTTGGCGGCAAGGAAAGTGAAATCGTCCTTGATACATCGCTGAAATTAAAGGCCTTTATCGAGAAGGATCCACGATATGTCGTGCGCCTGACGCGCGAAACGGATGTTTACATCGAGCATGAGGACCGTGTGACGATGGCCCGCGATTGGGGCGCAGACTTGTTTATATCGGTGCACGCCGACGCGGCGGGTGCGCCGACTGTCGCGGGCGCGTCCGTCTACACGATTTCGACGCGTGGCGAGGCTCGGATAGAAGGCACGGCGAAGAAATATGGCTGGGAATTGCCATTTGAGGACGGCACATCCGAAGAAGTTTCGGACATTCTGCAAGACCTGACCTTGCGCGAAACCAAGTCCAATTCGACCATTTTCGCTGAATTTCTGGTGCCCGAATTGGGCCAGGCTGGGCCCTTATTGCGCAACACCCATCGACAGAAAAACCTTTTCGTTTTGCTCGCACCTGACGTTCCCGCGGTCTTGGTTGAGATCGGATTCCTGACCAATAAAAATGATGCGCGCCGTCTGAAGTCTGAACGTGGTCGTCGCAAATCCGCGGAAGCGATCAAACGCGCCATCGATGCCTATTTCGATCGCCAAGATTTAATATTTGCAAGTAACTGAGGCGCCGCCTTTTCGTGGGTGCAGAACCGCCTTAGTCTCGCCGTGAAAGCGTGGAATCAGCACGCATGATATTGTCTGAGAGAGACTGAACAATGTGGGCAGCGATCAAACAGCGCGTATTTACCTGGAAGTTCCTGTTATTCACTGTTTTGACGGGATTCGTTTTAGCCATTCTGGTTGTCATCGGGTTCTGGATTTGGATGGCCTCGCTGGCGCGGACCGTCCCGTCAGTTGAGAAGCTGGCCGAGTATAATCCACCAGTTACCTCGCGTGTGCACGCCGGCGATGGCACGCTCATCCACGAATTTGCCGACGAGCACCGGGTCTTCATTCCATATGAGGCCATACCAGATCACGTCATTCACGCGTTTGTCTCCGCAGAAGACAAAAGCTTCTTCACGCATGGCGGTCTCGATTATCGGGGCATGACGCGCGGCGTGCTCAACACCGTGCGCAATAAGTTGCTGGGAAGCGGCGGCATGGAAGGTGGCTCCACGATCACGCAACAGGTCGCCAAAAACATGCTGCTCACCCGAGATCAAACCGTCGTCCGAAAGGCAAAGGAAGCGATCGTTGCGCGCCGCATGGAGCAAGCGTTCAGCAAAGAGCACATTCTCGAGCTTTATCTGAATGAGATTTATCTTGGTGGGCGCTCTTACGGCGTTGGATCCGCGGCGTTGAACTATTTCAACAAGTCACTGCCGGAGCTCAATCTCTCTGAAGCAGCCGTTCTTGCAGCGCTACCGAAAGCACCGGGACAGTCTAACCCTTACAATGATCCGGAAGGTGTGCTCGGGCGTCGAAACTATGTGCTGAACCGCATGGTTGCCAACGGCTACATTGAGCAGGCTGAAGCAGACGAGGCCAAGGCCAAACCGCTGAACACAACCAAACGTCTGTACGGACCTGAATATGCTGCGGCGACCTATTTCGTCCAAGAACTCAGGAAGCAGCTCATCGACCAATATGGTGAGGATGAGTTGGAACAAGGCGGGCTTTCGATCCGCACCACGATCGACACGAAGCTACAGCTGGCGGCGCAGGAAGCGCTGCAAGTTGGGCTCGAGACGTATGACCGGCGCTACGATTATCGCGGCCCGTTGACGGCCATCGACCCATCTGCGGAAGATATGCTGGAGCAATTGAACGGTGTTACTCTGCCAGGTGGATACGGCTCATGGGAACGGGCGATGGTTCGGTCCGTATCTGACAATGGCGCCGAATTGGTTCTGCATGATGGGCGCACCGTGTCGATCCCGGTCGAAGATGTCGAATGGGCTCAGACTTATGTGCGGTCCAGCTCGCAAACGGGCTTGCGGGCAGGGGATGTCATTCTCGCTGAAGTCAGCCGGCAAATCCTGAGCCCTGAAGAGAGCGCTTCGACGCGTGAAGGGGTGAAAGCGGATGATGACCAAACCACTGTTACAGTCGAACCGATTATGGTGCCGGTGGGTCAGGCGCAGCTGAAGCAGGTTCCAGACCTTGAGGGCGCGATCGTGGCGCTCGATCCGCATACCGGACGAGTCCTGGCCATGATGGGGGGATATTCCTTCTTCAAGAGTCCGTTCAACCGCGTCACGCAGGCGCGACGCCAACCCGGGTCTTCGTTCAAGCCGTTCGTTTACGGCGCAGCGCTTGAGCGCGGATATACACCATCGGTTCGTATCCTGGACTCACCCTATGTTTATTATGACGAGAATACCGGCGAGGAGTGGAAGCCCGAAAACTATGCCGAAGGACTAAGCTATGGCGAAGTGACGATGCGCGTGGCGTTGGAGAAGTCCTATAATCAGGTGACCGCCCGGGTCGCGACAGACATTGGTATGGACGCCGTGTCAGAGTTCGCGGAACGATTTGGCGTGTATGATCGGCTGCCACCATATCCTGCCATGTCTCTGGGCTCTGGCGAAACAACGCCGTGGCGCCTGTCGAAAGCCTATGCGGCCTTTGTGAATGGCGGCAAGGAAGTGACGCCGACACTGCTGGACCGGGTTCAAGACCGACGAGGCGTGACGCTCTACAAGCATGATCAACGCGAATGCGAAGGCTGCGAGGCCACGGAGTGGGATGGACAATCCCCGCCCGTCTTACCGGATGACCGCGCGCAATTGGTCGATCCGATAATTGCGTATCAGATCGTCCATATGCTTGAAGGTGTCGTGGATCGCGGCACAGGGCGTCGTGCCCGACGCATTGGCAAGCCTCTCGCGGGCAAGACAGGTACCACCAATGACTATGTCGATGCCTTGTTCTTTGGGTTCTCGCCGGACCTCGTCGTTGGCATTTGGACGGGATTTGATACCCCGCGTACGCTTGGCGAAGGCGAGGGCGGCGGCGCGGTTGCTGGCGTCATCTTCACCGAATTCATGGAACGCGCGCTTGCCGAAGAGCCCGCCATTCCATTCCGCATCCCCCCGGGCGTGCGATTGGTTTCCGTAGACGCAACAACCGGTGGCTTGCCGACTTTTGACTCGCAAGAAATCATTCTCGAAGCCTTCCGTCCCGGAACGGAGCCTGGCCGGGTGTTTTCGGATAATTCCAATCTCAGCCTGTCAGGGGTTGGCGACAATTCAATCTTCCAGAACTCGATCCCTGTCGAACCGCAAATCGATTCGGAAACCGGCGAGCCGATCATTTCAGACGTAAGCATCGACGATATTGACGAGGACATTTATTGACCTGAACTCGAAACGCCTCCATCTCCACCGCTGTTTCACGTTTCAGGAAGAATTATGTCAGCTGAAATTCTCGCCCTCGCCGACCAAATCAAGCAGTCTTCGGAGCTGCTGAGGAGGCGTCTTTGACTGGGACGTCGCCAGCAAACGCCTTGATGAACTGAACGCGCTCTCGGAGCGCCCGGATTTTTGGGATGACCCGGAACAAGCCCGAAAGCTGATGGCCGAACGGCAAAAGCTTGAGACCGGCATGCGAACCGTCGAAGAGCTGGAGCGTGAAGCCAGCGACGGGCTTGAACTGCTTGAGCTCTCAGATGGCGACGAGGACATGCTGTCTGATATCGCGAAGACCCTGCGTCGTGCGGCGGAGAAAGCCGGCAAAGCGGAACTGGAAGCCCTGCTATCCGGCGAAGCTGACGGCAATGATTGCTTTCTTAATATCAACTCCGGTGCCGGCGGCACTGAAAGCCAGGATTGGGCCTCAATGATCCGGCGCATGTATGTGCGCTGGGCAGAGCAATCCGGCTATAAGGTTGAAGAAGTCGAAAGCCATGAGGGTGACGAAGCAGGCATCAAATCCGCGACGCTGCTGGTCAAAGGCGAGAACGCTTATGGCTGGTTGAAATCAGAGCAGGGGGTGCATCGTCTGGTTCGGATATCGCCGTTTGACAGCTCGGCCAGGCGCCATACCAGTTTCGCTTCGGTTGCGGTTTCGCCGGTTATTGACGAGTCGATAGACGTCGAGATCAATCCATCCGATGTGCGTACGGACACCTATCGCGCTTCGGGCAAGGGCGGGCAGCATGTCAACAAAACTGACTCTGCCGTGCGTCTGACGCATGAGCCGACTGGAATTGCCGTCGCGTGCCAATCCGGTCGGTCGCAACATCAGAACCGGGCATCCGCTTGGGAGATGCTTCGCTCGCGTCTTTATGAGCTGGAATTGCAAAGGCGTCAGCAAGCAGCACAGGATAGCCATGACTCCAAGACAGAGATTGGCTGGGGGCACCAGATCCGATCCTATGTCTTGCAGCCTTATCAATTGATCAAGGACTTACGCACCAATCACGAAACGTCTGACACCAGCGGTGTTCTCGACGGCGACCTGTCGCCATTTCTGAGCGCGGCGCTGTCGCATGCATTAGGCGACAGCCAGGACGCAGCCTCCGAATAAAAAAGCCGGACCCGAAGGTCCGGCTCAAATTCATCCGTAGAGCATGCGCTATATTACGCGTTGCCTGCGGTATCTGTTGTCGGTGTCACCGGTGAAAAACCGGTTGGCGCGCTAGACTGTTGCGCAGCGGCTGGTTTCGGTGCGTTCTCTTTGAGAGGGTTCTCTTCGCGCTTGACCTGGCC
>JBCCDZ010000220.1:0-5506 GCA_039030525.1 Pseudomonadota bacterium
GCTGCCAAACAGAAGCGAAATCAAAACCAGCCCAATAAGGCGCATCGTCAAACTCCCTGAAGCTCAGGGGCAGATTAGTCGTGATTTACATTTCGACAAGACTGAATCTAGTTTTTCAGAAAGGCGGGGACTTCTTCGCCAAACCCCTTCACTTCATCCGGGGCTGGATCGAGAATGAGGTCATCATCTTTGCGCTTATAGTCACGCTTTGGACGATCTTTTCGATCTTTCTTCGGGCGTTCTGTCTCGGCTTTTGCCGGCGCTTGCTCCGCGGGTGCTTTTTCCACAGGTGCGGCCGGTTCGTCCTTGCGTTCAGGTCGATCCCGCCGATTGCGGCTTCGGCCACGGCCGTCGCTGCGTTCTCTGCGTCCACCTCGTTCGCCGCGACCGCGGCCACGCCGACCACCGGACTCTTCCGGCAGGCCTTCCAGTTCTTCAATCAGGCCGTCCGGCATAAACTCGGCGACATCCGTGTTGATCAGCATCATCACGCCGCGCCAGCCTTTGGCATCCTCGGGACCGACCAGAGTGAAACTCTCGCCCTCGCGTCCGGCGCGTCCTGTGCGACCGATCCGGTGGACATAATCCTCATCCTTTGGCGGCGGCGAATAATTGAACACATGACCGACGTCCGGAATGTCGAGCCCGCGCGCGGCCACGTCGGACGCGACCAACAATTGCAAGTCACCATCGCGAAACTTGTTCAGCGTCTCGGTACGGGCACTTTGCGGTAAGTCGCCGTGAATCGGGGCGGCGCTAAAGCCGTGCGAAGCGAGCGATTTGGCAACAACATCAACTTCACGCTTGCGATTGCAGAATACGATCCCGTTCTTCACATCGCGGCTTTCAATCAGCCGGCGCAGCGCTGTCCGTTTGGCTTTGTCATCGCCGCGTGGCAATTTCACAACGTGCTGAGCAATGGTTTCGGCGGTCTTGGATTCGCGCGCGACTTCGATCCGGACCGGATCCTTTTGGAAGGTCTTGGCCAGGCGCGCGATCTCTTTCGGCATGGTCGCTGAGAAGAGCAGGGTCTGACGCCGCGGCGGCAGCAATTTACAGATCTTCTCAATGTCCGGAATGAAGCCCATGTCGAGCATGCGGTCGGCTTCATCAATGGTGAAGACTTCCACGCCGGTCAAAAGGATCTTGCCGCGCTCGAATTGATCGATCAGGCGGCCCGGCGTTGCGATCAGCACGTCGACGCCGCGCATCAGCTTCTGCTCTTGTTCCTTGAAACTCACGCCGCCAATAAGCAGCGCCATATTTAGTTTCAAGTCCTTGCCATAGGTCTCGAAATTTTCGGAGACCTGGGCCGCGAGCTCACGCGTCGGGCACAGGATCAAGCTGCGCGGCATACGGGCCCGCGCCCGGCCTTTGGTCAGGCGGTGCATCATTGGCAGGGTGAACGCGGCGGTCTTGCCGGTGCCGGTCTGAGCGATGCCAGTGACATCGCCACCCTTTTTGATCACCGGGATGGCTTGTTCTTGAATCGGGGTCGGGTGTTCATAGCCAGCGGCATCGATCGCGCTCTGAATGCGCGGGTCGAGATTAAGCTCGGCAAATGTAATTTTATTTTCGTCTGTCAAAGTGTTTTCCAGCTATTGATTGAAGGGTCGGTCACATCAAGCTGTTCCGGATTGAACAGCGGGGCCGACTTCGAATCACAGCGCCGGCAAACATGTTGCGCTGCACATAGTGCAAAAAAGCCCACCGGCAAAGGTGGGCTTTTCAGTCAGAGGTTTTGTGTGTCGTTTAGGACGCGTCAGCCAGGTTCTGGTTGGCGAAGTCCCAATTGACCAGATTGTCGAGGAAGCTCGCCATATAATTCGGGCGAGAGTTCTGATAATCGAGATAATAAGCGTGTTCCCAGACATCCATGGTCAGGATTGGCGTGACGCCATCCTCAGTCAGCGGGGTTTCCGCATTTGGCGTCTTGGTGATGGCCAGCTTGCCATCTTTCAGTACCAGCCAGGCCCAGCCTGAGCCGAATTGGGTGCCGCCAGCGGCTTTGAACTGGGTCGCGAATTCGTCATAAGAGCCAAAATCGCGATCGATCATCTCAGCCACTTTACCATGTGGGGCACCGCCGCCGCCGGGCTTCATCGAGTGCCAGTAGAATGTGTGATTCCAGACCTGAGCCGCATTGTTGAACAGACCGGCTTTTGAGGCGTCACCGGCGGCTGCTTTGACAATCGCTTCGAGGGAAGCATTGGCCAGATCTGTGCCATCAATCAGTTTGTTCAGGTTTACGACATACGCATTGTGGTGCTTCCCATGGTGGAAGTTCAGTGTGTCTTCTGAAATATGCGGGACGAGGCCGTTGCGGCCATATGGTAGCTCGGGAAGGTCAAAAGCCATGTCTTTGGTCTCCTTGAAGAATTTTTTTTCGCTGTTCCTGGGCAGCGCTTGCCACAGATATGGGTGTCATGACCAGTCCTGCCAGTGATTCTTTGAAAGAAATTCATCTTCGCCTCGATGCGAGAATTCAGTCTGTCGACGAACCGCGCTGGCTTTCCAGCCGCTACGCATCGCAATCCGAGCGCGCGACACTGATCACACTCTATGCGTTTTATTACGAACTGGCGCGGGTCCGTCTGGTCGTGACGGACGAGACCATGGGCAATATCCGCTTTCAATGGTGGCGAGATGCACTCGCAGAGCTCGCGCAAAGCAGCGTGCGGCAACATGATGTGGTCTTGGCGCTGGCGGATGACATCGCGCAGGATCGATTGGGCATCGCAGACCTGTTGCCCCTGATCGATCGACATGAAGCAGCATATCTAAACCATGACCGGGATCTGGAACCTGAGGACGCCTTGTTTGAGATTGCCGCGCGAATGATCGAACCCCAGGCCGATATTGCCCCGAATATCAAAGCCGTCGCGCTGGAATGGGCGGCGCTGCGTCGTGGCGAAAATGTGCAAGAGTTTGCGGCACGTTTGCAAGTTTCTGCACGACTTCGTCCAGTTTCTGCGCATTTTCGGCTGCGACACATCTGGGCCCGCAGGGCGGAACCCACTGCTTTGCAAATGCGGGCATCCATCCTTTTATCGATGCTGACCGGGCGGGTCTGATCCGTTGGCGCGACAAAATGGTGAACAGTGTTCACTTTTTTTAATCAAACGCTACATATGGCTGACCGCATCGAAGAAATGAGGCCTCCCATGCTCCGCAAAACGCTCCTGGTTTCCGTCACCGCTCTGCTCCTGGCATCGCCCGGCCAGTCCGAAACCTTGCAAGACGCGCTCGACCTGGCTTTCCAGACCAATCCGGCTCTGGCAGCGCAACGGGCCGAGCTCGGCGTTGCGCGTGAGCAGCTGAGCCAGGCCAGGGGCGCACGGGCGCCAACCGTCGATCTGACCGGCTCGGCGGGCTATGAATCAACCGACAGCAATCAGCCGATTGCCTTTGGCGTCGGCGATCGCCCGTTGGCACGGGTCCAGCTGCAGGCAAGCCTGCCCGTGTATACAGGCGGGCGCATCAATGCCGGGATCGATCAGGCGCAAGCTGGCATTCTGTCGGCGGATGCGCAGCTCGATGGTGTCTCACAGGATCTGATCCTGAATGTCGTGACCGCTTATGTCGACGTCCTGCGCGATCGTGAGGCCTTGCTCATCCGGGCCAATAGTGTGGCGCTGCTGCAAGAGCAATTGCGCGCCGCGACAGATCGCTTTGAAGTCGGCGTCGCGACGCGAACGGATGTCAAACAGGCTGAAGCCCGCTTGCAAGGTGCGAAGGCGTCTTATGCTGGTGCAGAAGCGCAGCTGGAAGCATCTCTATCGATTTACGAAGTCTTTGTTGGCCAGTCTGCCGGCGATCTCGCGCCCACCCCGGACGCGCCCACCGCGCCTGCGACTTATGAGGCTGCCTTGCAGATGGCCTTGGCGGACAATCCCGATCTGAAGGCCTTGCGCCAGGCAGAGCGGGCCGCTGAACAGGCCGTGCGGGCAGCGAAAGGCGAAACGCGCCCAACCCTGTCCATAGTCGGGACAGCAAATGCGCAAGAGACATTTGATCAGGAAGCCTTAGGCGTCGGTCCAACCGGCGAGTTCATCACATTGCCGCCTGACAATTATCGCGACACCTCCGTCAGCGTCTTTGCGCAAGCGAGCGTGCCTTTATTCCAGGGCGGCGTCTTGCGCAGTCGCATCCGCGCCGCGCGCCTGCAGCGGGAACAAGCCAGGTTGCAAACCCTCAATGCCGAACGCCAGGTTACCGCCAGCATCGCTCAATCCTGGTTTGGCAATATCGCAGCGGATCAAGCCATCACCGCATCAGAGCTCCAGGTGGAAGCATCCGAGATCGCCTATGAAGGCGCTCAGGAAGAGTTGAGCGTCGGCACGCGAACCACTTTGGACGTGCTTGATCAAGAGCAGCAATTGCTGGAAGCGCGATTAAGCCTGATCGAGGCGCGCCGCGATTCCTATGTCGCCGCCCATCAATTGCTACGCGCCATGGGTGATCTCAGCCTTTAGAATAGGGCGTTTTCGGACGAATCGGGCAATAGTTAACATCGTAATCGCTTGTTAACCGGCCTCCGGTAGCGATTAGGGGCGAAGTTAACTTGATGGGACCGGCTATGGCGGAGCAAGCTCAGAACGAACCGACCATGGAAGAAATTCTCTCTTCCATCAGAAAGATTATTGCAGATGATGATGATGCGCCTGCGGCGAACGCGGCTGCCCCTGCAGAACCAGAGGCTGTGATTGATGATCTCGGCATGTTTGATGACGAAGATATTCTAAGCGCGGATGCGGCTCCGATTGAATCGGAAGAAGACGTCCTGGCGGCGATCAGCCAGTCCATGGAAGATGCGACAAACGAACTTGAAGCCGATGCTGCGGAAGCTGCGGCAGAAGAAGAAGTGTTCGATCTCGCGATTGAAGAAGATAGTTTTGAAGCGTTCGAAGAAGACGCTTTTGAAGGCGTTGAGGATTTTGCAGAAGCGGAAGCCGCGGCTGACCCCATCGAGGACGCATTCGAGCCGGTTGAAGAAATCGCGCTTGAGCTGGCAGATGAGCCTGAGCCTCAACCAGAACCAGAGATTAAAGAGGAAGCTCCCATGGCAGCAACAGCCGCACCGCTTACCGATACCGCCACTGTGACCGCTGCTGCGGGCGCACTTAGCAAACTTCTGTCAAATGTCGAATTTGGCGAAGAAGCTGGCGGCGCGACAACGATTGAAGGTCTGGTGCGCGAAATGATGCGCCCAATGCTGAAAGAATGGCTCGACGATAACCTGCCAGGCATCGTTGAGAAGCAAGTGGAAGCCGAAGTGCAGCGCATTGCGCGCATGGCTGGCTAGACCTCGCTTTTAACCCTGCTAAAGAGACCGGGCGCGCCAGCAATGGCGCGCCTTTTCTATTTTTCTGACCGACCGGACGTATTTTGATGATCGACCAGCGTTTTGACCCCAAAGCCCACGAACAGCGTATCTATCAACGCTGGGAAGACAGCGGCTGTTTCCGGCCCAGCATGGACAGCGCGGCTGAGCCCTACGCGATCA
>JBCCDZ010000221.1:0-5497 GCA_039030525.1 Pseudomonadota bacterium
AATTGAAGCCGAGCGTGTGCATGTCGCTATCACTGCGAATGCCAGGATACCGAAACAGGTCCCAGGTCCCGCCCATGGCGTCTCGCATTTCGAGAATTTGATAGGAGCGACCAGGGCTACGTCTTTGCAGGTGCGCGGCGGCGCCAATGCCGGAGAGCCCGGCACCAACGATCAATACGTCATAATGGGTCTTATTCATGACGCCAGTGTCACTTTTTTTGGTGCGTCTGTCCAGACCTATCGGCGCGGCAGGCGGCGCGGCGATCTAGTCTAGTACGCGAATGCCCACTGAGCTGGAACGCCCTGCGGGATCAACAGCAGAGACCTTATAGAAACCGGCTTGCCTTGGTTGCCAGCTCGGCAAACCGCCATCATCTGTGACAATCGGGGCACCATCAACGTACCAGCGGAGCTCCCCTTCCCCGCGCCCGGCAAATACAAACGGTCGCGCGGGTTGGCCATCCACTTTCCCGGCCCAAAGCTCGGCGCCACGTGGCGGGAACAGGATTTCAGGTTGCCGCGCTTTGTCATCAAACTCAGCCAGAGCCCCTGTTGCCTTGGGCTGGCGTGCGCGGATCAGTTTCGCCGACGCTGCGCCACTTTGACCAAGGTGGTGCGTGGCCCGGTCGACGGTTTCAAACAAAAGCGGCAAAGCAGCTTTGCGCCCGGTTTCACCGGGCCGTGGCGCGCCATCGGCGCGTCCGACCCAGACGATCACGGCATAGTCGCCGGCAACCCCTGCAGCCCAGGCATCGCGATAGCCATAAGACGTCCCTGTCTTGAACGCGACTTGTGGGGCATTTGCGGTTAGTCGTGCCGGCATACGGCCCGCCGGCGCTGGGGCGTCTTGCAGGATTTTGATGATCTTCTCAGCGCTGTCCGCACTCATGAGTCGGTACCCGCCAGATGTCTCAGCCAATTGATCTGCATCCCAGATCAACGGCCGTGCGATACCGCCATCGCCAAGGGCCGCATAGAGGATCGCCAATTCCTGCGCGGTCAATCCAGCCCCGCCAAGTGCCAATGCCAGGCCAGGTTCCTTGCGTGCCGCTCCGCCAATTCTGGGATAAGCGCCCGCCAAGGTCAGCGCAGCCGCAAATCGCTGCGGCCCGATCCGATCCAGAGTAAGGACTGCCGGAACGTTCAGCGAATGCTGCAGCGCTTCAGACACACGCACATCACCCCGGAATAGGCGATCGAAATTCTCTGGCTGATAAGAGGCAAACCGCTTCGGAAGATCGGCAATTCGCGTTGATGGCGCGGCACTGCCATCGTCGAAGGCGAGCGCATAAATAAAGGGCTTCAATGTTGACCCTGGCGACCGCGCTTGAGCGGTCAGGTCGAGCCAGCCGCCCGGCCGTTTACGATCTGCCGATCCGACGGCAGCCCGGACCGCCCGGCTGGGAATATCAACGACAAGAATTGAGACCTGGGCATCTTCGTCCAATTGCACGGCATGGCGAGCGGCCATTTGCTCGAGCTCTGCTTGCAATCCAGAATCAAGAGTGGACCGTACATCCCTGCTCCGTGTCCCGGCAGCATTGTCAGTTGCGTGCCAGGCACGCCCAGGAAAGGTGTAGCGTTGTCCTGGAATATGCGCCGCGCGCGCTTCGTCGGCGCGGTGCTCAGGAAAATAACCGAGGCGCTGTAACTTGGCGACAATCTCATCTCGGCCAAGGCGCGCGCCTTCTGGCCGCAGATCAGGCCGCCGCACTTCAGGCGATTGCGGTAAGGCAATCAAGAGCGCAATCTGATCATCCGAAAGTCGATCAGGGGCCCGACCGAAATAGCGCCAGCTGGCGGCTCGAATGCCTTCCAGGTTGCCGCCATACGGCGTCATTGTGAGATACAGTTCCAGAATTTCACGCTTCGAAAGGCGCCACTCAATCTGGTGCGCGCGCCAGATTTCTGCGAGCTTTGCACCGACCGTTCGATCAGGCCTTGGCTCCAGCAGGCGCGCGGTCTGCATTGTGATCGTTGATCCACCGGAGACAATCTGTCCAGCCTGCGCAGAGCTTAAGACTGCGCGCATCATGCCGGCCCAATCTGTGCCACCGTGCGACCAGAACCGTTTGTCCTCAACTTCCAGCAACGCTTCGATGAAAACCGGATCGATCTCATCAAGATTAGCCGCGAAGCGCCAGGTTCCGTTCTCAAGAGGGAAAGCACGCAGCGGCCGGTCATCACGATCGGACACCAATACGGACACCACTCGGCCGCGTTCGATTGGCGGCGGGAATACCTTGTCCAGGACAAAGATCGCGGCCAGCGAAACCGCAATCGCGATCGCTAGCCGCTTAAGCCAGGTCATTTGCTACCGCCTGGACCAATCGCTTGCGGCGCAATGGTGATCTCCGTCGCCGCCGAGCGGGCAAACACATCCGGGCGATACATATCTTCAGCAACGACACCTGGCATCGTGAACGTGCCTGGCGTTACGGCGCGGACCACATAAGCCAGGGTTTGTGCTTCATCGACCACATCGATCGCTGCAACGAAACGATCGTCACGCGCTTCTGCCGTCTCGGCCGCGTCGATTTCACCGACCCAGGCAAATGCGCCATCGGGTCCGAATTCGCGATTCCCGTCGGCAGGGCGCAGAACCGTTTCGATCTCAAATCCGGCTGGCAGAAGATCCGCCAGTATGACCGGATTGTTGCGCCGCTCACGCGGTGTCAGGGTCAAAGCAACAACCAGCTGATCGCCTTGTGCAAGATCGCCAAGATCAACCCGCTCGCCTTGCAAGGTGCGCACGCGTTTGCTGACGGATAGTTTCTCGCTTGCCGGTTGCGGTGCTCGCGCGGGTGACCCTGTGACCATAACAGTCCGGAACATCGCGCTTGAACCGCGGCGCAGGCGGAAGCTGACCCCGCGCTCGACCTGCTCGGGAGAAACATAATAGCGACGATCATTGTCGCTATTGCGTCCGAGACCATCGACATCGAGGCGCAGACCGTCTTCCTGCGACAGGCTTCCGACGGCGAGCAGCATGAAAGCTTTTTCCTGCGTTGTCAGGCGATCGGGCTCAGGTGTGTCCTGACCCAATTGTTCAGCGATGCGCGCGACATGATCATTGAAACCTGCCTCTGCGGTCAGTGCCAGAACGCCTGACAGGTCGCGCAAAGGCGTCTGATAATAGTCGCCATCATTGTCATAGCCGATGGCCTCTTCCGCAGCCGTGAAGGCACTGAACGCGCGAGAGCGATCGCCCATATAGGACAGAGCGGCTGCCAGATGCGCTTTTGCCAAAGGCGAGCCGATATCATTCAATTCGCGATCATGAAGATAGCGCAAACGTGAGACATCCGCCTTGCCCGCTCGAGCGAGCACATACAAAGCGTACGGCGCGGCGCGCTGCATCAGCTTCTTCTCTGTGTCTTCGTGATAGCGGCTTTCATAGACATCCGTCTGATAGCCATAGACCCGCCAGGCATCGCCCTGCGCAATGGCACGCAGCGACTGATAAGCGCGATCGAGCGCGGCTTGCGGGACTTCATAACCTTGCTCTTTGGCACGGTAGAGGAAGTCGGTCGTATAGGCGCCGAGCCAAGGCGAGGCATAACCATCGCCGGCCCGCCACAATCCAAACGCACCATTATCGCTCTGTCGATTGAGCACACGAGAGATCGCGGCCTGAACCCGGTCACGCGCGACGGGTTGGTTGTCCCGCGCACCTTCTTCGACCAATTGCTCGGCATAAACCAGCGGCAAGGCCCGGCTAATCGTCTGTTCGGTGCAGCCATAAGGATAACGCGCCAATGAGCTATACAGAGCGTTCGGATCAACCGGCAGACCAGAGAAGCTGACGGTCATCCGCGCGGTGCCCGGTACGAACCCATCGAACAGACTGCTATCCGGTGCATAGGTTTGGTCTTCCTCCATCAATGACCGCTGGACATTGGTGACAGGCAGGAAGGCTGACCGCGTTTCGATCTGGTAATTGCGAACCACGCTGTAATTCTCTGGTCCGCTCACGCTCAACGTCAGATCGGAAATGCCTGAGCCATCAGCTGAGAACCGGACGCCTTCATCGACGCGGGTGCCGTTTGGAACCGTTTTCGTGAATTCAGCGGCGGGAACGGTCAGCGGTTCAGACGCCGCGAAATTGGCATTGAACTCACCATCCGGCAATTCGACATTATCGATGCTGACCGTCGCAACGGCTTCATCGCCAGGGGCAAGAAAGCGCGGCACGATCAGGTCGACCGGCGCTTCGCGGCGGACCGTCATGGGTTGATCCGATGCGCCGAGACCGGTCGCAGACCAGGCCACAGCCATCAGGCGAAGTTCACCATTGAATTCAGGAACTTTGAAATCAATCTCGACTTCGCCGCCGCGGCCAATCTCGACAATACCGCTAAACAAAGCGACCGTCTGGGTTGGCACGACGGAGAGCCCCTCGCCTCCGAGCTGGTCACCACCGGTGCGGACCTCTGCGGGCAGACCGAGATTAGGATCGAGCAAACGGCCATAATCATCATACAAGGCGAGGCCCATGGCCTTTTTGCCAAAATACCAATCGACCGGATTCGGGCTCGAGAATTTGGTCAGGCGCAGGATGCCTTCATCCACTGCAGCAAGCGTGACAAACGCCTTTTCGCGCGGACCACCTTCAACCGATACCGTGATGGTTTCATCTCGGCCTGGGCGAATGAGTTCCGGTGCATCAATTTCAACATTGAACGTGCGATTGTCCAAGTTGACTGGGACGTAGCCAACGCCAACCGCGCGGCGCGGTTTGGATTGGACCACTGGATCTCGCGGCGTGTAGACATTGACCATGACATAGGCGCCTTCGCCCCACTCGTCAGACACAGGCAGCGTGATCGGCGTACCGGACGCCTGGACCTGGCGAGTTTCTATCGACAGGATACGATCAGTGGCAACGACGATCTGAGCTTCGCCATCATAAGGCGGGACAATGGTCAAAGCGGCCGGACGCCCGGAAACGATTTGTTGCTCGTCCACGACAACCTCGACGCGGTCCGGGGCCTCGACGCCGTCGCCAGAGACGTCACCGCCCCAGCCGACATTGAAAGCCCGGCTGGCGCTGCTACCGTCTGCGGCTTCAATGACCAGCTCATGAGCGCCCCATTCGAGACCCGAGACAGTGATCATTCCAGCGCCGTCTTGGGTCCGCAGTCCGCCTTCATTGACTGTCCTGACAGTTCTTGAACGGCGCCATTTCCAGCGACCATCTTCGCGATACCAGTCATAATGGTAATTGATCTCAAGGATTTTCCAGCGCAGGTCCTCGACCCGGCCCTCGCCGAGCGCGTTTACGGCGGCGATCTCGAAACTACCTTCTTCGCCATCTCCGAGACGGTCATCGAAACTCGGTTTGACACCGAGATACAAGTCTCTAGGGCGATACGGAATTCGAACACTTTCATTGACAGCCCGGCCACCTGGCTCAAGCACACTTACCACCGTATTCAATCGCAGCGGTATTTCGGCATTGCGCCCACGATCGCCCGGCACGACCCGGACCAGGGTC
>JBCCDZ010000222.1:0-5456 GCA_039030525.1 Pseudomonadota bacterium
AACAGGACTTTGGCCGTGCCGAGCAGGTCCTTGGCTTCCTTGATCAAGGTCGGGCCATCCATGCCCGGCATGACAACATCTGAGACAATCAAGTCGAACGCACCTGGATTCTCTTCCAGGATTTCCATCGCCTCTTCGCCATCACAGGCTTCTTCGACGTCATAGCCGCGCGACTTCAGCTGCGAGGCCGCAATTGACCGCACACCATCTTCGTCTTCGACCAGAAGAATCCGACCGCGGCCAGAAATGTCCACCGGAACAAACTCATCGTCAGCTGGTTCATTTTTGATCAGCTCAACTTCCGGGATCTCATCGGCTTTCAACGCTGGCAGATAGATTTGGAAATTGGTGCCGTTGCCGACTTCACTGAGCGGGCAGATATAGCCCTCAGACTGTTTGATGATGCCGTACACTGTCGACAGACCAAGGCCGGTGCCGAGGCCTTTTGGCTTTGTGGTGAAGAACGGATTGAAAATGCTCTGCAGGTTTTCGGGCGGAATACCATGCCCGGTATCCTCAACCTCGATCAGCAGATATTCACCATCTTCGACATAGCGGAAGCCATGCTTATGGGCGTCAGCTTCTGACGCGCGCGAGGTGCGAATGGTCAGTTTGCCACCATTCCCGCCATCCATCAGCAAGGCATCACGCGCATTGGTCGCGAGATTGATAATCGCCGTTTCAAGCTGATTTCGGTCCGCTTTGATCATCGGTAGATCGCGTCCGTGCACGACGTTGAAGTCAATCCGCTCATCCAGCAGCTGTCCGAGCAGGATTGCGAATTCGGACAAGAAATCACCTGGCTCAACGACTTCACGGCGGAAGGTCTGCTGGCGTGCATAAGCGAGCAGCATCTGTACCAGGTCTTTGGCCCGCACGGAGAATTCATGGATCTTCTTCAGGTGATCAAATGAGGGATCACCGACCGGGTGTTTCGACAATAGCTCATCATTGTTCAGCATGATGCCGGTCAGGACATTGTTGAAATCGTGCGCCACGCCGCCCGCAAGCTTACCGATCGCCTGCATCTTCTCGCCTTGTGCGAGGCGGAGTTCGAGCTCTTTCTGCTCGCTCATATCAATCACGTAAGCGACCGCAGGCTGGCCCATGCCATCCAGCGTCACGAATACATTGACGTGTTTCTGGTCTTCGTCCGCCAGACGCAGTCCAATCGGTTTATCGATCGAATCGAGCAGCGATTCACGCAATTTCGCTTCGCCTTCTTCGGCGACAAACAGATCGATAAAGCGCGTGCCAGGTGACGCGTGTCCCCCCGCCAGTCCCATCAGCGCGCGATTGCTGTCCGCAATGATCGCGCCTTCCAGCGAGCTGCCTTCCAGACGCGCGGCCCCGAATGGCGCATCGTCAAACATCGGATCGCCTTCCGGGCGTGGCGGTCGGCTTGCAGACGCGGCCAACATCCGGCTTTCGCCCTCCAGCAGATTCTGGGCATTGGCGAGCACAATCGTGCGCCCCGTGGCGTCAGCGCCTTTGCCATTCCAGGTCGTAATCGTCTGGACCGGCATTTCCACGCCATCGCGAGACCGGATCATGATTTCAGCGCGGCCCGGCACGCCAGACTTGCGATCGCGGCGCAACATCTTGACGAATTCCGGACGCATAATGTCATCGAGACGGATGTTTTTGGCACTCTCTGGAATGCCCAGCATTTCGCGCAGCCAGCCATTGGCATAGGAAATCGTCCCATCGGCGCCGGTCGAGAAAAAGCCCATCGGCGCGTCTTCGACATAAAGCGCACGCATATCTGCGGCGCCCGTGACGTGTTCCGATCCTGTAATCCGGCGCAAGCGCCACAATACCCGCTCGCCTTTCAATGGCGAAACCGTTGCTTCGTATTGCACAGGCAGCGCGTCCGTTCCGAGCGTCATGGCGGGCAATATTTCGCGGCGCTCGTCACCCGCCTTCGCCGCCTTGGAGAGACGAAAGATGGGCGCGGCCAATCCTGGCGCAGCGCTAAAAATGCGATCTACAGAGACAGGGCCCATGGCATCAGACTGGCCCAGCAAAGCCATTTGCGTCAGGTCATTATACGCTTCATTTGCGGCCAAAGGCGCGCCGCCCTGGTCACAAATCAGGACCGCTTCATCCAGCGCCTCAACCCAGGAAAATCGCGGCGTTGCGGGTTTGACCGCATCGGCCATCGCGCCGCGCTCCGGGAACAAGCCCATGCGCCGTCCGGCGCCGCGTAAAATCCAGAGCAGAAACACCATGCCGCCTGCGGCCATGGAGATTAGCAAAATCAGTCCGGTCGGCCCGCCAGCGCTTGGCCAGGCCAATGTCGCGCTCGCCGCGCCGATAGCCAGTAGCAGGCAGGACCAGAATCCCATTTGCAGCCAATCCAATTGGCGAATAGGCTCCGGGATTGCCGGCTCTTGAATCTCAGGCATCTCTGCCGCCATAACGCATACTCCAACGCGGACATCCCACTGTCCGATGATTCGCACTCACTTATAGCAGGACTTCATCAGCACACGCACGGTCCCTGCTCCAATTTATCCTTTTGCACCCGAAATGGTTAATCAAACGAGAAGGCTGGTTAATCTTATCTAACCAATTATACAGATTTCACTACAGTTTACGAAAGGAATGACATGCGCATTGCGTCCTCTGCGTTCGCCCTGATTTTCATCCTTGGGCTCGCCTCATGCGGCACTCAATCGCCGTCCAATTCCGCCTCCTCCGCTGAACTCGCCGAGCAACAGGCGATCGACACGGCAAAAATCGCCGAAACCGAGCGTTTGAATGCCTGGTTTGAAACCAAATATAATGAAGCCATTTCGCGCAGTCCGATGACCGCTACTTTTCTCGGAAGCCGCGAAAATTACGATAAATGGAATGATGTCTCCGAAGCTGCGCAACGCGAAGAACTGACCATTCAGCGCGAGAATATTGCTGACATGCGCGCGCAATTCGATCCCGCCACCCTCACCGATCAAGGCAAACTCTCCTTCCGTCTGGCCGAATATGAACTTGAGCGCGATGAGATCGTCGCGCGCTGGCGTGGCTATAATTACACATTCAGCCAAATGCGCGGCGCCCATGCCGGGGGTCGCCAGTTTTCTGATTGGACAACACAAAGTTACGTCCAAATCAGACGCCGAAGCCTATATCACCCGGCTCGGAGGCGTTGAGACTTATCTTGGCCAACATCTCGCCAATGCGCAGGAATCCGCCGCGCGCGGCATTCGCCCACCGCTCTTTGTCTATGATTTTGTCATCGACGGCGCCGCAAATGTCATAGACGGCTATCCGTTCGAGGGCATCGGACCAGATCAACCCTCGCCGCTCTACGAAGACTTTACCGGCAAGGTCGAGGCCTTGGTCACCAATGGCACAATCACAGCTGATGAAGCCGATGAGCTCAATTTTCAGGCGCGCGGGGCCTTGCTGGATCACGTTTATCCGACCTATTTCGAGCTCATCACCTGGGTTAGCGAAGACAAGAACAATTCCAGCTTCGATGATGGTGCCTGGAAACATCCAAGCGGCGCCGAATATTATCGCGATCGCTTATTCCTGATGACCACAACCGACATGACCGCGGATGACATCCACCAATTGGGCGTCGCTGAAGTCGACCGAATTCATGGCGAAATGCGCACGATCATGCAGCAAGTCGGCTTTGACGGGACACTGCAGGAATTCTTCGATTTCACCCGCACCGACGCGCAATTCTTCAAACCCAATACGGATGAAGGCAAAGCCGAATATCTGGCAGAAGCGACGGCGATGATCGACACAATGCGCGAGGCATTGCCCAGCGTGTTCAACACATTCCCGCAGGCCGAGCTTGAAGTGAAGGCGGTTGAAGCGTTCCGTGAAAAAGCGGCTGGCAAGGCCTTCTATCAGCGCCCGGCGCCAGATGGCTCTCGCCCTGGCGTTTATTATGCCAATCTCTATCGCATGCAGGATATGCCGCTCTATCAGATGGAAGCGCTGGCCTATCATGAAGGCATTCCGGGCCATCACATGCAGCTCGCCATCTCACAAGAGCTAAGCGGCATTCCGAAATTCCGCAAATATGGCGGCTACACCGCTTATACCGAAGGCTGGGGTCTATACTCTGAATTCCTGCCAAAGGAGATGGGCTTTTATGAAGACCCCTATTCCGACTTTGGTCGCCTCGCCATGGAGCTGTGGCGCGCCGCACGTCTGGTGGTCGATACCGGCCTGCATGAGAAGCAATGGTCGCGAGAAGACGCGATTGACTATCTGCTGACCAACACCCCGAACCCGGAAGGCGACGCCAAGAAAGCGATTGAACGCTATATCGTCATGCCAGGACAGGCGACCGCTTATAAGATCGGCATGATCAAGATTGTCGAACTGCGAGATGACGCACGCGCCAGACTCGGCGATGCGTTCGATATTCGGGACTTTCACGATGTCATACTCAAGGACGGTCCCGTCCCCCTGCAAATCCTAGAGGAGAATGTCGAGGCCTGGATCACGAGCCAGTAAGCTTGAGCAAAATCCTTCCCGTAAGGGCAGGTTATTAGAAATCTGATTCCATCGTTTAGGAATTTTTGTTGCACTGCCGCAATTCCATACCCTAATGGAGCATTATGAAACTATCAGTCTTAAAAGAAGTGGCTGCGGGCGACGCCCGTGTTGCTGCCACACCCGAAACCGTCAAAAAATATGTCGGTCTCGGTCACGACGTCACGGTGGAGGCCAATGCTGGCCTTGCCGCGGGCTATACCGATGACGCTTATACGGAAGCTGGCGCCAAGATCTTGAAGACCGCCGCCAGCGTGGTGAAGGGCGCAGATGTCTTGTTGTGCGTGCGCACGCCCGACACGGCGAAACTGCCAGAGGGTCTGACGGTCATCGGCTTGCTCGATCCATTCAAGTTCGACGCGTCTGACTTCAACGCGAAAAAGACAACAACGCTGGCGATGGAATTCACGCCGCGTATCACACGGGCCCAGAGTATGGATGCCCTGTCGTCGCAATCCAACCTGGCGGGTTACCGCGCTGTGATCGAAGGCGCGACTTTGTATGGCCGCGCGATGCCGATGATGATGACTGCAGCGGGCACTGTTGCGCCAGCGAAAGTCTTCGTCATGGGCGCCGGTGTTGCCGGATTGCAGGCGATCGCCACGGCCCGTCGTCTGGGTGCGGTCGTGACAGCAACAGACGTTCGCCCCGCTGCCAAAGAACAGGTCGCCTCGCTAGGTGCCAAATTCGTTGCGGTTGAAGATGAAGAGTTCAAAGCCGCGGAAACCGCTGGCGGTTATGCCAAACAGATGTCTGATGAGTATCAGAAGAAACAGGCTGAGCTGGTCGCCGCGCACATTGCCAAACAGGATATCGTGGTCACCACCGCGCTGATCCCGGGCCGGCCGGCGCCGGTTCTGGTCAGCGAGGACATGGTCAAGACCATGCGGCCTGGCTCTGTGATCGTTGACATGGCGGTCAGCCAGGGCGGCAAT
>JBCCDZ010000223.1:0-5448 GCA_039030525.1 Pseudomonadota bacterium
CACTCGCCAAAATTGCCACGGCCTGTATCGCCATCCCGCTGGCCCTTTGGACCAAAAGTTATTGGTCGCTCGCCATCATGACGGTGTTGACCCCCGTCTCGATGATTATCGGATCTTACCTTTTCGCGCCCTATCGCCCGCGTCTTTCGCTGAAAGAATGGCCCGTTTTTTCCGATATGATCAGCTGGACCACCGTGTCGCAATTTTTCGTAGCAGCGAATTGGCAAGCGGATATTTTTGTTCTCGGCCTGAACGCCCGCAAGGACATGGTCGGGCAATATTCAATCTCGCAAACACTGGCTGGCGCACCATTTCAGGTCCTGGTCATTCCGATCATTCGCCCCTTTATCGCCGCGTTTGCCGAGTTGCGAACGCCGGAAGCTATTCGACCGGGCTACCTCACCGCCTCAACGGCCGTCGTCGTAGCGGTTGCACCCGTGCTGGCACTGGTCGCGTCCTTGGCCGAACCAATTGTAACGCTGGCTTTCAATGACAGCTGGGCAGGCGCATCTTTGTTCCTCGCCGTCCTTTCCTTGTCTGCGATCATCCAGCTGCCATCTCAGCCGGTGCCGAGTGTGGTCCTGGCCCTCGACAAAGCGCGCTACAATGCACTGCAGGCAGCAATTGGTTTAGCCGTCAAAATCCCATGCCTGTTTATCGGTTGGCATTTGGCGGGTGTGAACGGCTTCCTGGTCGGGTTGCTTATCGGGGTCACAGCCTGGACCATTGCCGGCGCATTCATCGTGCGGCATCTGATTGGATTGCGATTAAGAGACCAGGCATTCTCTATGCTACGCCCGTTCGCCGGAATGGCGGTTCTCGCCACGGTGGTTTACTTCCTGCGACCATTCCTCAGTTACGAAACCCCGCTCTCCATCGTATGGACGTCGGCCGTATTGGGCGCCGCGGGTATGTTGTCATATTGCACCACAGTCGGCGTATTGTGGAAGCTGAGCGGCGAGCCTCAAGGCATTGAGTCGGCAATTGCCGGCCTGGTCCGCAAAATTTTGAAGCGCGGCGACAACGCAGCCGCGCAATCCACTACACCGGCTGAAAGCCAAGATTGAGGAGCGCGATGATATGAGTTCGCTAGCTGCAAACACGTCGGACCCCCGGTTCAAATATTCCTTCGCGCAATACGCCTTGCATCGCAAAATCGGCAGCGGCGGATCAGTCTTTCGCCGGCATGCCAAACGGTTGCATTTCGCGCTCACCGAGCGCTTCTCTGACTTCTTTCAAGTGCCCCTCAATCCATTGCACTTTCCGGAATTTGTGCGCGAGACGTTTGATATTGGCGCTGTCGAATATGTCAGCACGTTTTATCGCGGGCTCGGCGAAGACATGAAATATTGGACCGAGGTCAAGAAACGCGCCGACGGAGCCGGCGTCGAGAATGTCTTGATCATGGTCGATGGTGAAGGCGCGATTGGTGACCCTGACGCGACTGCCCGCAAGCAGACCGTCACCAATCATCACAAATGGGTCGACGTGGCTGCGTTCCTTGGCTGCCACGCCATTCGCGTGATCGCTGAAACCGACAATGACCTGCCCTTTGATGAGCAGCATGAATTGGTGCTCGATGGATTGCATCAACTGGAAGACTATTCCGCCAAGCAAGGCATCAGTCTTGTCATCGAGAATAAAGGCGGCTTTTCGCAACATGGCGGCTGGTTGGCGGATTTGATGCAGAAAGCCAATTCCCCGCAAATCGGCACCCTGCCCGATTTCGGCAATTTCAAACTACCGGATGGCAGCAAGTATGATGGCGTCCAGGGAGTCAAAGAATTGATGCCATACGCTAAGGGGGTCAGCGTCAAAGCGTTTGGGTTTGATGCGGATGGAAACGAAAATACGCTCGATTTTGAAGGCATGATGAAACAGGTCATTGAGTCAGATTTCCGCGGTTATCTCGGACTTGAGTTCGAAGGCACCGGCATGAACGAGATTGCTGGAACCCATGCCACGCGCGCGCTGGTCGATCGGCTCATCGAGAAATACAGCAATCCTGCTGAAACCGCGGCCTGACCCGGCCGCAACCGGCAAGAAGCTTGCACGAAGGCTTCTGACAAACAGATTTAACCTCCCACGGCGAGTGATCCATGGACATTAAAAACCTCAATTCGTTTCCGGAAGGCGAGACCTTCGAGACAGATTTGCTGATCATTGGCGGCGGCGCTGCTGGCTTGACCATTGCGCGAGAATTTTTCGGCACATCAGTTAAGGTCATGATCGCTGAGAGTGGCGACACGGAACAGACAGAAGAACATGAAAAGCTGAACGAGGTCATTCTCGAAAGCGATACTGTGCCTGAGACATGGATTTCTCGGCGCCGCGAATATCACGGACACCAGGCTGAAAAATGGTCAGCTGATGTGCAACGCTTTGGTGTTCGCTGTCGAGGACTGGGTGGATCAACAGCGGCCTGGGCGGGCAAATCGGCACCGTTCTCCGCACATGATTTTGCCAAACGCGATTGGTTGCCGGAATCCGGCTGGCCGTTCGACGAGAACGATCTTGAACCGTATATCCGGCGTGCTGAGAAGCGGCTGAATCTCGGCGAAGGCTCTTATGGTGATGACTTCTGGGATCGCTATACTGGCAAAGCGAGCAAACCTAATCTCGACACGGATGTGTTCTCATCTTTCCTCTGGCAGTTTGCGCGCTCGCGCAACAATCCCATCAGCATGATGCGTATGGGGCCAGACTTCCAGCTGGAGAAAGAAGACAATATTCGCGTCCTGGTGAACGCCACCGCGAAATGCGTGACCCCAATCGAAGATGCTGAAACTGAATTGGTCGAAGTCGATTTTGTCGGCTTGGGCGGCGGCGCTGCAAAAGTGCGCACGAAGAAAGTTGTGATCGCATGCGGGGCGATTGAGAATGCTCGTTTATTGCTGGCCTCGACGACAATAAACCCTAACGGTCTTGGAAATGACCGAGACCAGGTCGGCCGGTACTTGATGGATCATATGAATGCACCGGTGGTGAAGTTCGATCCAAAATACATCAAACAGATCACCTATCAGTTTGGCTTCTTCGGCCTGCAATCGAACAATCGCGTTGACATGTATATGCACGGCCTTGGTCTCAATATGCCGATTCAGGCAGAAGAGGGATTGAACAATTGCGGCGCTTATTGTGTCGCCGATCGATCCGAGGATGATCCTTGGGGAGCACTGGCTGGATTGCTGCGCGGACAAAGTGACTCCGTCATTCGCGACGTGATTTCGATCCTGAAAGCGCCGGGCATGATGATTTCCGGCGCGGGACGTTTATTCCTGCAAAGCGACCGCGTGCCGCGCGGGCTGCGTAACGCCATCGTCAATGTCATGGTGCGCATGATGCCGAACTTCGTCGTCGAGGAATATCAAACACAAGGCGTGCCGCACAAATTGATCAGCTGCGGATTTGACGCGATCGTCGAACAAGAACCGCTGGCGCATAACCGGGTTCAACTCAGCGATCAACGCAATGCCCTCGGCGAGCTGTTGCCACAAGTGACCTGGGAGCCGGGCGAGCGTCCGTTGCGAACTTTGATGCGCATGGGCGAACTTATCCGTGAGCAGTTCATCAAGGCGGGTCTGCCGGAACCACTTCTGGAAGACTGGATCACTGCAGGCGATTTGAGTGCCGTACCAATCATCGACACCGCGCACACCTCTGGCACGACGCGGATGTCGACGGATGAGACCACCGGCGTTGTCGATGAGAACTGCAAAGTTCGCCATTGTCACGGCGTCTATGTTGCGGGCGGGTCGGTCTTACCAACTTGCGGTCATGCAAACCCGACCTTGATGATCACATCCGTAGCGATCCGTTTGGCGGACCACCTGAAACAGGAATTGAGCTAAGAGCAAGCGCGCGTCGTTGTGTCGTCCCATTGGACGAACGATTGAGAGGCGTAAGTCGTGGCTGAATTCATGCGGGCATATAGCTTAAGCCGTATATTCAAATAAGCGTGAGTCTGTTCTCGCTATCGCGACCCGGGGTCGCTCGGTGGCGGGTATGGGTCAAACTCCTGAACGTTTCCAACGGTATCATATTCCAATCCACTTTCTGGCATCGGGCGGCGTGCATTCTGCGACAGGAAGTAAGCCGGTGACGAACACGCGATACCGGCCATGATGTGGAAGACCAAACCAAGATCCATGGTCGACGAGGACACAGCCGCAGCGATCAGAAGCGCAAAACAGGATGACCGCGCAGCGGCTACGATTTGCGCGCTCTCTGGATCAATGCGACCCCAGCGCTGTCCATTCGTGGAAAAGAAGAGCTGGTAGAAGAACGCGCCAAATAACAGGACTCCAATCAATCCGAGATTGGCTGGCACTGAGACCAGGAAGCTGGAGGTCCGCACCGACCCCAAGCCGACGCCAAGGCCATATGTATTGAAGAAATTGCTGATCCCACTCAAGTTCCAAGCCATCCGCTCCTGGCCGCTGGCGCTCGACAGTTTGGTGGCGATGGAACTATCGAACAGTTCCACAACCGGATCCAGCACATCGGGTCGCACCGCGACCAATACCGCAACGGCTAAGGCGCCGATCGGGGCCAAGGAGACAAAGAACATGCGCCGCGATCGCGCGCCTGAGATCGCGCCGCCTTCATTCGATACCAGGTTCAGCGAATAGGTGACGATGAAGTAGACGCCAAATGCAACGAAGCCAGTGGAGGAGAATGCAAGTATGACACCGAAAGCCAACGCAATCGACAACGGTCCGGACCATTTCGTGTAAATACCGCCACGCCACAAGCGAAATGCAAAAGCGAACAATCCAATCGCCATAGCCGAGAAGGCGGATGCTTCGGTGAACGATCCCGTCATCCTTTTCATGCCCATGACCGTTGCGCCGAAGAGCTGTGAATAGCCGGCATTGCGCATGAAATCCAAAAGGTTGGGCTGACCGATGGCGAAGGTGAAGGAATCAAGCATCGCGATGGCCATGTGCGCGGCGCAAATGATCAATCCAGCGCCAGCCGCCTTTTTCAGCATGCCCGGGCTTTTCATCATCCCAAACACGAACAGGAAGGCACATAGATTACCGATAAAATAGACCGACTGGTTCAGATTCGAAGATCGCGGGAAAAGCGGCACTTGGACAAAATAGTCGCCAATCAAATTGAGCGGAATGACCTGCACCATGCCGGCAAAGACCCGCGGCAATACAAAACCGGAAATGACCGCCCATGCGACCACCATGGACAAAAAGAACCCAGCCCGGGGATAGACGAGCGCGGACACAGACGCGCCTAATCCATTGACTCGAAGGATCACGGCCAAAATGAAGAATGCTAGCGTGACATGGCCCGGCGGAATGGTCGCCATGCCAAGGTCCATCACAGTCGCTGCTTGAAACAATGCCGCTACGCCCATTACCGCGAGCGCTGTCATCTGTGAGCGAAACACCGATGCCGCTGCCAAGGCGATAAAGATCAACCCGATCAGAG
>JBCCDZ010000224.1:0-5439 GCA_039030525.1 Pseudomonadota bacterium
CCACCAATGCCGCCGCAGCTCGCATCGATGACATCAACCCCAGCCTCAACCGCGGCCGCGACATTGGCGAGACCGGCCCCGCGTGTGTCATGAAAGTGCAGGCGCAGATAGACATCCGGTGCTTCCATGCGCACGCGCTCAACCATGGTGCGCACATCCCAAGGCGTTGCGACTCCGATCGTGTCGCCGAGCCCGACTTCAGCGACCCCAGAGCGTTGCGCTTGCGCGGCGAGATTGGCCACCACGCCAAGATCGACTTCACCCGAAAAAGGATCGCCAAAGGCGACTGAAATCGTCGCTGATAATGGAATGCTCGCTTCGTGAACCAATGGTGCGCAAGCCGCGAGCATGTCGGCGCTTTGTTGCGGCGTCATCCGCTGATTACGCTCGCCAAAACCTTCGCCAGCCACCAACACAAAATTGATCTCATCTGCTTGCGCATCAATTGCGCGCCGCACACCTTTTTCGTTTAAAGCGAGCGCGATGTGGCGAGTCGTGCGGTTGCGATCGATGCCGCGAAACACGGCGCCGCTATCGGCCATTTTAGGCACAGCCTTTGGCGAAACGAAGGAGCCGGATTCCATTCGGCGGACGCCGCAGGCTTCAAGTCGAGAAATGAATTCCAGTTTCTGATCCGTGGTCAGATCGGCGGGATCGTTCTGCAAGCCATCGCGTGGGCCAACTTCAACAATATCGATACGTCTTGTCATCCGGCCTATTTAGCGGGCATTGAGGGGGAATGACAGAACCGATTGTACAGCCGCCGCTGGTAGGCCTTCGAGTGCTTGAACTGGGTCAGCTGATCGCTGGTCCGTTTTGCGGGCAATTGCTCGGTGATTTTGGCGCCGAAGTGATCAAGATCGAAGCCCCCGACCGACCAGACCCTGCCCGGGATTGGGGGGCGGTGAAGGTGAATGATGCCAGCGTATTCTGGGCGATTATCGCCCGCAACAAGAAATCTCTGACGTTGAATTTACGACTGCGGCAAGGGCAAGACATTCTCAAGCGACTGGTCAGTACAGCCGATGTCCTGGTTGAGAATTTTCGGCCCGGTACTTTGGAAAAGTGGGGTCTTGGCCCCGACGTGTTGCAGCAGATCAATCCGCGCCTGGTGATCACGCGCGTCTCTGGCTATGGCCAAACCGGCCCTGAAAGCCACAAGCCAGGCTATGCCAGTGTCGGCGAAGCCAAAGGGGGGTTGCGGCATCTGATCGGTGAACCCGACCGTCCGCCGGCACGCGCCGGTGTCAGTCTGGGTGACACCATGACAGGGACCTTCGCCGCACTTGGGACGATGATGGCGCTGTTCCATCGCGAGAAATCCGGTCGCGGACAAGTCGTGGACGCTGCCATCTATGAAAGCGTGATGGCTTTTATGGAGAGCTTATTGCCGGAATATGCCCTGGCGGGTCACACGCGCGAACGCACGGGCGGGATCTTGCCGCGAATTGCGCCGTCGGGCGCTTATCCCTGCAGCGATGGCATGGTCATCATTGGCGCCAATCAGGACACTCTGTTTGCGCGCTTGTCGAAAATGATGGGTACAGATTGGGCTGACGATCCACGCTATGCGACACACGATGCGCGCGGTGAAAATCAGCTGCAGCTCGACAATATGATCAGTGATTGGACTCAAACCCGAACCATGAAGGAGGTTTTACGGCTATGCGAAGCCAACGCGATTCCGAGCGGTCCGGTCAACACAGCGAAGGACATGCTGGCGGATGCGCACATGAAAGCCCGCGCTGCGATCCTGAACGTGTTTTCCCCGCTTGTGGGTCAAGAAGTTCCGATGCAAGCGCCAGTGCCAAAGCTGGATGGCACGCCTGGAGCGGTGATGTCGGCGGGTCCGACGCTCGGACAAGATACAGGTGCAATTCTCGAAGCTTTGGGTTACAGCGCCGATGACCAAGTTAGATTGCGAGAAGAGCATGTCATTTGAGCCCCCACTTTCCGGCGCTGATCAGGACGAGACGACCGAAATTCGGCCCAAATTCAATTCGGACGGCTTGATCACGGCCATCGCACAGGATGCCGATACGCATGAGGTTCTGATGCTCGCCTGGATGAATGCCGAGGCTTTGCAGGCGACCATCGAGTCTGGCCGCGCCACCTATTGGAGCCGATCGCGACAGGCGCTTTGGGTCAAAGGTGAAACCTCTGGACACACGCAGGCGGTCCAGGAAGTTCGTATCGATTGCGATCAGGATGCGGTTCTTCTGAAGGTTAAACAATCCGGCGGCGCCTGCCACACTGGGCGTAAATCTTGCTTCTATCGCATTGTCGATGCGGACACGGTTCACCTGAGACAAGAATAGTTTGGCACGCATATTGCTTAGTACGTGTGTAGAAGCAATTTGGAGTCACCGTCGTGTTTGGATGGTTCAACTGGGGAAAAACCCCCGAGGTTACAACGGAAGTAGAACCGGATTCGGTCGAGCGTCGCCGCTCTGATCGCCGTGATATCTATGCTGATGTTGTTGCAATGTCGAACGCCGGACGGATACTCAAGCAGGGCATCGCGCTCGATTTGTCTCGAGATGGGACACGTGTTCGGTTTCAGAACAGCGACAGTTTGCTGGATGGCATGGTTGTCAGCATCTCGCGCTATGGCATCAAACGCAAAGCACGCATGCGCTGGCGCACCCGAACGGATGTTGGCGTCGAGTTTTTGGACGAAGTCGAATAGAAAATCGACAACAATATTTGCACTGGACTTCCGATTCGAGCGTGATATGTCGCGCTTAGAACAGTCCTGTCACCGAACATGATTGGTTCGAATCCAGAACGAAATACATTTTTTGTCCACAGAATCCGTGTTTCTGTGGAGGAATCCCTCGATTCAGGCTGAATCTTCCAAAACATCTATCGACTCTTTTTCGATCTGAGTCATTCTACACCTGTCCGCAGCGGAGACCGGGAAGCCACCGGAGGAAGCAGCGGGAAGAACGTCGCGCCCGGACGAAGTGGGCTCAAGAGTGAACCTCAGAAATGAGGGGATGCGAAGGAGCAAACGGAGACGAAGGGAAAGGCATCGCGGCGTCTACTGAGCCCCAGCTAGAGGGGGTGAAGTAGGGCCATATCTGCGAACGGGGTACGAACCGCAACGCAGACCAGAAAGAAAACCGGTAACGGGTATCTGGATGGTGGGACTTAACAAAACTGCGTAAGCAGAACGGGAAGTTTCAGGTCTTAATTGAAGCGCGAAAGCGGGGACTTAGCGGAAACTGACGACGCGAATCGAATAAGCCAAAATGGGGTGCGAGCCGAAAGGTCCGTACCCCTCTTTGATTCTGGGCCTTTATTCTGCGGCCAGCTTGGCTTCGGTCTCGTCATCGAAAATCTCTTCTATCGATGTCCCGAATAGCCGCGCGATCGCAAAAGCGAGGGGTAAAGACGGGTCATATTTGCCGGTCTCAATCGCGTTTACCGATTGTCGCGACACCCCGAGTTCATCTGCCAGACTCGCCTGGCTCCAGCCGCGCTCCGTGCGCAGCGCTCTAATAATATTCTTCATCAGCACTGTCTCCCGCCATTCAGAATCAACGTAGAGATGCCATAGGCGATGAAGTAGAACGGGCCGAACCAGAAGACTTCAAACCGGTCGACGACGTGAAACAGTTGCAGAAAGCCAATCAGGAAGAGGGCGCTGGTCGTGACGATTCCGCCCCAGGCCAATCCGCGGAGCTGGATCATGCGCGTGTATTCATCAGTCTCGTGCGCATAACGCATCATGACGAGCAATGTGGCAATCACCGGCACAGCACACGCCACCGCGAGTGTCGCCTGTAGCCAAACCGGCTCTGGATCCAATTGGCGCAGGCCAAAAGATCCGGCGATCACGATGACGGAATAAATCGCCATGAGTGGCCAGAAAACGCGATGATATCGTCGTTTCGCAGATTTGAAGGTTTGTTGGCTCATTTTAAAGCTCCTGGGAGGAATTAGATGACGAGACTCGTAAACGCTTGCGACGTCTCTTTTTGTTTTTCCGCGCGGCGCCAAAGCCATGCGAGTAAACACAGCGCAGGTAGCGATAGAACCGGGCTCAGCCAGGCCGGACCAAAGACGCCAATGGCGAAGCCAACCTGGATTCCCAGGCTCGCCAGGGCCACCAGAACCGCAATGGATATGTGGGATTGGAAGACAGACATGAGTCCCTCGTGTGTCAAGTGAGCTTGTCATTTAGACAAGGTAACTTGACATGTCAAGCGTCATTGACAAAATTTTGCATTGCCTCTTGCGCGGCACCCTTTACGACGCCGCCATGGCCGTTGCTCCGTCCCTTCAGATTTTTCGCCATCGCGCCTATTTGCAATTCTGGCTCATGCGGGTCTCTGTCGCTGCCGCACGGCAGATGGAGGCGGTCGCCATTGGTTGGCAAGTCTATGATCTGGCACGCGACCCTGTGATCGAAGGCGGCATGGGCCTTAGCATCAACGAAGCGGCGTTCATGCTTGGCCTGGTGGGTCTAGCCCAATTTGTTCCCGTCCTGCTTCTGTCACTGATCGGTGGACAGGCCGCAGATCGCTTGAACCGTAAGATGATCCTGGTCATCAGCAATTTGGTCCGGTTGATCGGCACGATTGCCTTGCTGAGTACAATCCTGCTTCCCGCGGCGCAGGCGCTCCCGGTAATTTTTGGCGTCGCCGTCTTGCTCGGAACCGTCAATGCATTCACGCCTGCGGCCGCAAATGCGCTGTATCCTCAATTGGTGCCGCGCTCAGAATTACCGACCGCAATCGCATTTAACTCGCTCGGCTTTCAGACCGCCAAAATCGCTGGACCTGCGCTTGGCGGTATCATGCTGGCGATCGGCGGTTTGAGCTTGGTCTACAGCGTTGCATTCGTCCTCATCACATTCGCCATCCTGGCTATCGCAACAGCAGCAACACCGCCGCATCAGAAGCTCGCCAATGCCAGAGGCAGAGACATGGTGTTTGCTGGATTGCGGTATATCAGGCGGAACAAGATCGTCCTCGGAGCAATCTCTCTGGATTTGTTTGTGGTCTTCTTTGGTGGCGTGGTCGCGTTGCTGCCCGTCTTCGCACGGGATGTCCTGCATGTTGGCGAAACCGGGTTGGGCTTTCTAGTGGCGGCCCCGGCTGTTGGCGCGGTGACGGTTGCGTTCCTGCTGGCGCGCCGGCCTTTGTCCAGGCGCGTCGGCCCGTGGATGTTCTGGGCCGTCGGGATTTTCGGGGCTGCGACTTTGGTGTTTGGATTGTCATCGATCTACTGGCTGAGCTTTGCCGCTCTGATTGTCACAGGCGCCGCGGACGAAATCTCGGTCTATGTGCGGGCCTCGCTCATTCAATTGGCGACGCCGGATGAAATGAAAGGTCGGGTTACGTCCGTCTCGTTCATCTTCATCTCGGCTTCGAATGAGCTTGGCGAATTCGAAAGCGGAGTCGCGGCGCGTTTTCTCGGACCCGTCGGAGC
>JBCCDZ010000225.1:0-5405 GCA_039030525.1 Pseudomonadota bacterium
GGGGTAACTACGTTGAAGCTGCGAGTGAACTGGAGCGGCAACTGGCATCTGCGTCTTTGCTTGGCTCAAGGGTTGCCGCAGGCTGGCGCATATGGCTGTAATCTCTTTAAACGTTTCTACCCTGGAGATGGGATCATGCTGACCATACATCAATTCCCCTGCTTAAGTGATAATTACGGCTATCTCGCGCATGACCCCGCCACCGGGGAAACAGCAGCGATCGATACACCCGATCCGGACAAGTATTTGGCAGAGGCTGAGGCGCGAGGTTGGTCGATTACAGCGATCTGGAACACGCATTGGCATCCCGATCATGCTGGCGGCAATCAGAAGATCAAAGATGCCACCGGATGCACGATATTCGGTCCGAAAGGCGAAGCAGGGAAAATCCCAGGGATCGACCATGCCGTGGGCGGCGGCGACACCGTTTCGCTCGGCGCGATGATGGCGACCGTTATTGACGTTCCTGGCCATACACTCGGCCATATCGCGTTTCACTTGCCGGAGCAGAAAACTGCCTTTGTCGGCGATGCTGTCTTCGCGCTGGGCTGCGGCCGGGTTTTCGAAGGCGATATGCCGATGATGTGGAACTCGATGCTTGCGATCAAATCCATGCCGCCTGAGACAACGCTCTATTGCGCGCATGAATATACGCAGGCCAATGCTCGCTTCGCTGAAACGATCGAGACCGGGAATGCGGCTCTGAAAGCCTATATCGCTGAGATTGACGACAAGCGTAGCCGCGGCGAGCGAACCGTTCCAGTCCAGCTGGCGCGAGAGCTTGAAACCAACCCGTTCCTTCGGGCCGATATCCCAGCATTGCAGGCGGCGATGGGACATCCTGGCGACGCGGCGGCGACCTTTGGTGAAATTCGCGGCCGTAAGGACCGCTTCTAGTGGTCGCTCTGTCCGGGGACCTTGGCGCCAATGAGATCATCCGCCTGCTGGACATGAAACCGCACCCGGAAGGGGGGCATTATGCCGAAACCTATCGCAGCAGCGATGGCGCGCGGGGAGCTTCAACAGCGATCTACTACCTTTTGCAGGCGGATGAAGTGTCGGCGTGGCACCGTGTCGATGCCGAAGAACATTGGCTTTGGCATGCTGGCGGGGCGCTTGCGCTGACGCTCTCGCCGCCCGATGGAAAAGGCGCAACGCCCTACACACTGGGTCCTGATTTGCGGGCGCGACAAAGACCGCAGGTCACGGTGCCTGCGCATCATTGGCAAACAGCTGAGAGCCTCGGCGCTTGGACGCTTGTCTCTTGCGTGGTCGCACCTGGGTTTGAGTTTGCAGGCTTTGAACTCGCGCCAGACGATTGGCGGCCTGATGTCTAATCACCCGAATGGGAGGACCCTATGGTAGAAATTCATGGCCACTGCGCCGACAAGTTTGCGAGCGTGAAAGCCGCGTTCGAAAACAATTTCACCCATCATGATGAAATCGGTGCCAGCGTGGCCATCACGCACGAAGGCGAGTTTGTCGTCGATTTGTGGGCGGGTCATCTCGGCCGTGACAAGACCCAGACATGGGACGAAAACACGATCACCAATGTCTGGTCGAGCACCAAGACCATGGCCGCGATGTGTTTGCTCGTCTTGGCTGATCGCGGCGAGGTCGATCTCCATGCGCCCGCCGCGAAATACTGGCCGGAATTTGCTGCGGCTGGAAAAGATAAAGTCGAAGTTCGTCACTTCCTGTCGCATATGGCGGGCCTGTCTGGCATGGACACAAAAGTCGACGGCGACGCGCTCTATGACTGGGATTGGATGACCCGCGAACTGGCGGCGCAGGCGCCATGGTGGGAGCCTGGCACAGCCTCTGGCTATCACGCGCTCACCCAAGGCCATTTGATTGGCGAGATTGTGCGCCGCGTGACCGGTCAGTCGCTCGGGACCTTCTTCGCAGCCGAGATTGCCGGTCCGCTCGGTGCTGACTTCCATATTGGCATCGCAGACGAACATATCCCAAGGATATCCCCGCTGGAACCGCCGCCGCAAAATGTTCGCCCCGCAAATGATGACTCGGTCGCGTCCAAGACATTCGCGAATCCGCCCGTCCTGGCTGAGCAAGCCATGGAACCGGCTTGGAGAAAGGCCGAAATCCCAGCGGCCAATGGTCAAGGCAACGCGCGAAGCATTGTTCGGGCGCAAACGCCGATGGCGAATGGCGGGGAAGCCTTTGGCAAGCGCATTCTGTCTGAAGCCGGCACCCGCCGCATCTTTGAACAACAGTCTAGCGGTATCGATCTGGTGCTCGGCATTCCGGTCATGTTCGGACTTGGATATGGCATCAACAATCCAGCGACGCCGCTCGGGCCGAATGAGAAAATCGCGTATTGGGGCGGCTATGGCGGATCCATCGTGATTGTCGATCAGGATGCGCGCCTTTGTATTTCCTACGTCATGAACCGTATGGAACAAGGCACAACAGGCGATGTGCGCGGTCTGTCTCTGGTGATGGCCGCCTATCAATCGCTGATGGCAGAGTAATGCTTGCGCGTCTTTCCCGCGATCGACTAACCTAGACGAAATGCTTGGGAGGCAGCTGGAATGATCAAACGTGTTCTTTTGGGACTGGGCGGGGTCCTGGTTTTACTGGTCGGGATCGTTCTCGTGCGCACGCTGAACTATGGCGGCGCCCCGCAAGACGTTCGCGAAATTGTCCTTCCAGAGGTGCCTGAGTTTGACGCCATGGTTGCGGCGGAGCATTTGGGCGAAGCCATCCGCTTCCGCACGATTACAGTTGCGCCGGGCGACCCTCGCGAAGGCCAGGAAGGGCCTTGGCTGGAAATGCAAGCCTGGATGGAAGAAACCTATCCAGACTTCCACGCCGCCGCCAATAAAGAGACGATCCCAGGTGGCTACAGCCTGCTCTACACATGGGCGGGCAGCGATGCTGACCTCGACCCAATTCTGCTAATGGCGCACCAGGATGTCGTGCCGGTCAATATCGGCACCGAAGAGGACTGGGACGCTCACCCCTTCTCTGGCGCGATCCAGGACGGATATGTTTATGGGCGCGGCGCGATTGACGATAAGGGCTCCATGGTTGGCCTCTTCGAGGCGCTGAATGCGCTGGCGCGCGATGGGTTCCAGCCGAAGCGCACGATTCTTCTGATGCTGGGCCATGATGAAGAAGTTTCCGGATCGGGCGCATCGTCAGGTGTCGCGCTGTTAAAGTCGCGCGGGGTCTCGCCGATCATGGCGCTTGATGAGGGCTTCATGGCGATTGAGAATAACCCGCTCACGGGCAGTACGGTCGCCTTTGTTGGCGTGGCGGAGAAGGGCTATGTGACCTTTAATATCACTGTCACGGCTGAGGGCGGACATTCCTCCACCCCGCCGCGCAATAGCGCCACGGTGCGCCTCTCGCGCGCCCTGATTGCTCTGGATGAAAACCAGATGAGCGCAGATTTGGACTACCCGCTGGTCTCGGGTCTGTTCCAAGCAACCGGCGCAGAGATGCCATTTGTGCAGCGCATGGCGTTTGCCAATCAGTGGTTGTTTGGCGGCTATTTGAAAGGCGTTCTCGGCGCCACGCCGGCGGCCAATGCGATGATCCGTACGACGACGGCGCCAACCATGCTGACCGGGTCTGCCAAAGAGAATGTTCTGGCGCAGCGCGCGACCGCGATCATCAATTTCCGGATCCATCCAAAAGATACTGAAGAGAGCATCCTCGCGCATATCAAAGAGGTGACGAAGGATATTGAAGGCCTAGAGGTCAGCTATGGCCGCACCGGTATTCGCGGCGCAGGTGCCTCACCGGTTAGCCCGATGGACAATCTTCCGTTCGGCGTTCTGTATGCTGTCGCCGCGGATTCCAGCGGGGCTCCAGTCGCGCCGGGCCTGGTGCTGGGGGCGACGGATGGGCGCTATGCCACCGCGATCACGGACAGCGTTTACCGCTTTATGCCAGCTGTCATGTCGACGGAAGACCTGACCGGGTTTCATGGGACGAATGAGCGTCTGACGGTTGAGAATATGGGCCGCCTGTCGAAAGGCTATGCCCAGATTATCCTCGCCATGGATGCCAATACAGAGTGACGCGCTAAAGCGCGGCGATCACCGCGTCGCCCATTTCAGTCGTCGACATAGAGCCGCCAATGTCGCCTGTACGTGCGCCTGTATCCAAAGCTTTATCGACGGCAGCAAACAGCTTGTCTGCCGCCTCCGCGCGGCCGAGCGACCAGCGCAGCGCCATTTCCAGCGACAAGATCGCCGCGCAGGGATTGGCTTTGCCTTGACCGGCAATGTCCGGCGCTGAGCCATGTACGGGTTCGTACAGGCCTGGCTTGCCGTCATAGCTGAGCGAGGCACTTGGCAGCATGCCGATTGATCCGGTCAGCATCGCCGCTGCATCCGAAAGGATATCGCCAAACAGGTTGCCGGCGAGGATGACGTCAAACTGTTTTGGGTGACGCACCAATTCCATTGCACAGGCATCGGCCAAGACGTGACGCAGCGCGACGCCTTTACCTTCAGCAGCGTGAAGCTCGATGACGGTCTCGCGCCAGAACTGGCCGCTTTCCATCACGTTGGATTTCTCCGTCGAAACGACTTCGCCTTTGCGACCGCGCGCAATCTCGAAGGCTACGCGCGCAACACGATCAATTTCGCCCTTGGTGTAGCGTGAGGTTTCGTAGCCAAAGCTCTTATCGCCAATTCCTCGCTCAAATCCGCGCGGTTCGCCAAAATACACGCCAGAGGTCAGCTCCCGCACGATCATGAGGTCGAGGCCCTCGACAATCTCTCGTTTCAAGCTGGATGCATCGACCAAAGCTGGAAAGCAGAAGGCCGGGCGCAGGTTCGCAAATGTGTCCATACCCTTGCGAAGCTGCAAAAGTCCCATTTCTGGACGCAGGTGGCGGTCAACGCCGTCCCATTTGGGACCGCCAACTGCGCCAAGCAGAACTGCATCGCTGGATTTCGCATTGACCAGCGCATTCACGGTGAGCGGTTCGCCATGCGCATCAATCGAGGCACCGCCAACCAGGTCTTCTGTGAATTTTAGGTCTGGCGCGAGGACTTCTGCGACCCGGCGCGCTTGTTCGGTAACTTCAGGTCCGATCCCGTCTCCGGGCAGCAAAAGCATGGTCTGGCTCATAGCATCCTCATCTGGCGAAATTTGAGTTTCGCGCCATAGATCAGGTTGTGCTCGTGGAGTCTACTGCGACCAATGCGGCGATGCGCTAGAGGGGCATGGCCTCAGGTTCAGCCTCATACATGCGGACCTTGAGGTCTTGCGGACCAACCTCCGCAAGCGCTTGGCGAAACTCTGCCATATGCGGTTCGGCGAAATGGCTGACCAAAGCGTCGCGATCCTTCCAGCGCTCAATGATCCGCAACAGGTTGGTATCAATCAGGTCGCGGCTATAGGCATACTCGATACAGCCATCTTCA
>JBCCDZ010000226.1:0-5372 GCA_039030525.1 Pseudomonadota bacterium
CGAAATTCCTTAGGATCAGGGCGACATTCAAGTCTGGTGAGGCGAGATGTTGCTCAATGAAGGCCACGATCGCGCGCTTTAGACTCTCACGGGCACGTGCGCGCGCTGACTCAGACGCGCGATCAGGTGACGTCGCCACTTCGACACAGCCCAGAAACCGCTGCAAATTTTCGCTGGAAATGGTTTTCTGACCGCGGGACAATTGCGCGAGAATGGCGTCCATTTCCTGCCCGATTAGTTTACCCATTCTGGTTTCAGGTCGCAATATAATTGCGTGCGGATCGTCGGACGGTGCGTATCCGATCGCTGCTTGCGGAACGATGAAACTTTGGCATTCGCTATTTGGGTGGACGGATGTAAACGGGCGGGCATAGTCCAAAAGCACAATGTCGCCGGGTTCGCAGATGAGGGGTACTCCGGCAGAATCTAGTGCGACCGAACTATCATTGATGTAGCGATGCACATTCACGTACTCGCCCGATTCCTGGACATGATGTTTGCCGTGATTGGCCACCATGCTGTGATAACGGGACTGAGCGACGATGACCGGTTCAACCAACCAGGTTCTGGCAAAATACTGATTTGTTTCCTGGTGATCGAGCGGCGATACCCCAAAAATCGTACCACAAGCGGCCATCCAGACATCTAAAGAGCCGTTTTGCACGACCTCAAATACCGAGAGCTCGTCGGACTGGAACGGATTCGATATCTGGCTCATGGCGTCCCTCTTATCTGCTAGCGCAGGAGCAAACCCGGCGCAGCACGCGAATAGGGCGCAAACGTATAAAGCGATTTTGACCTTGTCGACGCTCGCTCGTTGTCGTGACGTCTCAAACTTTTTGAGCAGCGGCGCGAGACTGTTTCCGGTCGATTTTTGATGGTTTTCGCGCGATATTTTCGCGCTGTTTTGCTTGTTGCAAATGGTTCTCACTGCCGTGACGCCGCGTCGCACAAAAAGGGGGGAGCAAAGCCAGTGAAAAAGGATAGGATTAAGCAGCGTATTCGTATTGCTCTTGGCGGAAAACCGTCTTATCCGGGCGCAAAGAAACCGTCTGACGCGTTTGAGGAGAGGTGTGAGAAATGTCCGAAGTCGAACGATTAGCGCTCGATTATATGCCGGTCATCCTGTTCCTAGGAATCGGCCTCGCAATGTCCCTCCTTTTCATTGTCGGCAATGCCATCCTGGCGCCCAGCAATCCGGATCCTGAAAAGAACTCTGCATATGAGTGCGGCTTTAACGCGTTCGATGATGCGCGCATGAAGTTCGATGTCCGCTTCTATCTGGTCGCCATTCTGTTCATTATTTTTGACCTTGAGGTCGCCTTCCTGTTTCCGTGGGCGGTGAGCCTTGGCGCGATTGGCGTTTTCGGGTTCTGGTCAATGGTCATTTTCCTTGGCGTTTTGACCATCGGGTTCATCTATGAGTGGCGCCGCGGCGCCTTAGAGTGGCATTAGGAGCCGGACCAATGGCAGGGGATTTCAAACCTTACGCATTGAGCTCAGGCCGCACAGGAGTCGAAGGCGGCTTTGACGTGCGCGGCGATGATCCATTCTATGCGGGTCTGACCGATGAGCTCGCCGATAAAGGCTTCTTCACCGCCAAGGCAGATGATCTGATCACCTGGGCCCGGACGGGCTCGCTGATGTGGATGACTTTTGGTCTGGCGTGCTGTGCGATCGAGATGATGCAAGCGGGTAATCCGCGCTATGATCTTGAACGGTTCGGCATGGCGCCGCGTGGATCACCGCGTCAATCGGATGTGATGATCGTGGCGGGCACGCTGACCAATAAAATGGCGCCGGCCTTGCGCAAGGTTTATGACCAGATGCCAGAGCCGCGCTATGTCATCTCCATGGGCTCTTGTGCCAATGGTGGCGGCTATTATCACTATAGTTACAGTGTCGTACGCGGCTGTGATCGTATTGTCCCCGTCGACATCTATATTCCGGGCTGTCCGCCGACCGCAGAAGCGCTCGTCTATGGCCTGCTTCAACTTCAGAAAAAGATCCGCCGAGAAGGCTCGATCGACCGCTAAAAGGTGCTGACATGTCAGAACAAGTCGAAGCCCTGAATGAGCTTGGCGACCATATTGCGAGTCAGATGCCGGACGCGGTGCGCAAGTTTGACGTCACCGTTGGCGAACTGAACGTTTATGCAGAGCGTGATCAGATCGTGCCGTTGCTCGACTTTCTGAAACGCGACCAGATGTGCAAGTTCGAGATGATGATTGATCTTTGCGGCGTCGATTACCCTGAACGCAGTCAGCGGTTTGAGGTCGTCTATCACTTGCTTTCCATGCGCTTGAATCAACGCATTCGCGTCAAAATCTCGACCGATGAAGACACGCCAGTGCCGAGCATTGTCGATTTGCACCGCGGCGCCGATTGGTTCGAACGCGAAGCTTTCGACATGTATGGCATCGTCTTTTCAGGGCATCCGGATATGCGCCGCATTCTAACCGATTATGGCTTTGAAGGGCATCCTTTGCGCAAGGACTTCCCGCTCACGGGCTTCACTGAAGTGCGATATGACGACCTTGAAAAACGCATCGTGCATGAACCGGTTGAGCTGACGCAAGAATATCGCAATTTCGATTTCCTCTCGCCTTGGGAGGGCATGACATCGCAAATCCCGGGTGATGAGAAAGCGACCACCGAAGAGGAGGGCGCGTAATGGCTGATGACATGAAAACCATGCCAGAGGAAGATCGCACCTTTACGCTGAATTTCGGCCCGCAGCACCCTGCGGCACACGGCGTGCTCCGCATGGTCATGGATCTGGATGGTGAGCTCGTCGATCGCATTGATTGCCACATTGGCCTTCTACATCGCGGTACGGAAAAACTGCTCGAATATAAAACGTATCTTCAGGGTCTGCCTTACTTCGATCGGCTGCACTATTCGGCGCCGATGAACCAGGAGCATGCCTGGTGTCTGGCGATTGAAAAACTGGTCGGCCTGGACGTGCCGCGCCGTGGCAGTTTCATTCGCGTTCTGTATTGCGAAATGGGACGTATTCTCGAACATTTGCTGAATATCGGCACATTCATTCTCGATGTCGGCGCGCTGACGCCAATCACCTGGGCATTTGAAGAGCGCGAAAAGCTGATGGGCTTTTACGAGCGCGCTTGCGGTGCGCGATTGCACGCGGCCTATTTCCGTCCTGGCGGTGTCCACCAGGATCTGCCGCAAGACCTGATCGACGATATCATGGTCTGGTGCGAAGCGTTTCCGGGCATCTTGGAAACCCTGGAAAAGCTGATCACTGAGAACCGCATCTTCAAACAGCGCAACGTCGATATCGGCGTCGTCGATGAGAAAACGATTATGCAGTTCGGGTTCACAGGCCCGATGGTGCGCGGGTCGGGTTTCGCCTGGGACTTGCGCCGCAGTCAGCCCTATGAAGTCTATTCCGAAATTCCGTCTGAAATTTTCCCGGTCGTGGTCGGTAAGAATGGCGACAATTATGATCGCTATGTCGTCCGGATGGAAGAAATGCTGGTCTCATGTGACATCATGAAATGGTGCATTGAGAATATGCCAAAAGGCCCAGTACTGGCGCAGGGAACGAAGGTCACGCCGCCGCGCCGCGCGGATATGAAGAACAGTATGGAAGCGCTGATCCATCACTTCAAACTCTACACTGAGGGCTTCCATGTGCCGGAAGGCGAAGTCTATGTCGCGGTTGAAGCTCCGGCTGGCGAGTTTGGCGTCTATCTGGTGTCAGACGGCTCAAACCGACCATACCGAGTGAAATTGCGCGCGCCGAGTTTTGCTCACCTGCAAGCCATGGATCATATGTGCAAGGGGCACCAATTGGCGGACACTTCTGCCATTCTTGGGTCGCTCGATATCGTGTTTGGCGAGGTCGACCGCTAGTGTTGCCGGTGCCTGCCTCTTCTGCGGTCTATCTGGCTTATTTGACCGGCGGCTTCTTGGCGCTGCTCGGCGTGTTGTTTGCGGTGGCGCCAAAAATCGGACTGGCCGCGACAAAACACCGGGCCGAGAATCTGCCAACCATTATGGCAGGGCGCTATTTCTTTATGGTTTTTGTCGCTGTCGGCATCGCCATGACGGGTACGATGCAACAAATCGCTTATGTCTTTATGGGGCTCGCCGCCGTCGCGTTCTTTGATGCCGCCACCTATGCGCGCGCTAAATCCCCTGTGGTGCCACACATTGCAGCGGGTATTGGCGCTTTGATTGTCGCCTTCATCGCTTTGGAGGGACAGGTATCATGAGCATTCTGCCAAACTCGCGCCTCTCCATCATCACGCTTGGCGTCAAAGACCGCGCCGCGATGGCCGCCTTCTATAAGGACGTCATCGGGCTCAAGCTCTACACCGACGAAGGCATGACCATGTTCGACATGGGCGGGCTCGTGCTCGGCTTGTGGGAATATGACAAGCTGGCGGAAGATGCCGGACAGCCATCCGGATCCGCCACTGGGTTCAAAGGCACGGCTATCGCGTACAATACCCGCTCCGTTGAAGAGGTAGATGAAATTTTCGTCCGGCTCGAGAAAGCGGGTGTCGATATCACCACAGCGCCGCATGAAGCGTTCTGGGGTGGCTATTCAGGATATTTCGCAGACCCCGAAGGCAATGCCTGGGAGGTTGCGTACAACCCATTTTGGAAACTTGACGAGGCAGGCCATCTGGTGCTGCCGACCGGGGAGACAGCGTAATGGCGCTGAGACGATTTGATCTGGAAGCCGGCGGCGACAGTTTCGCCTTCAAGCCGGAGACCGAACCGACCATCGCCTTCTGGCTTGGGACATATCCCGAGGACAAGAAGCGCTCGGCGGTAATCCCAATGCTCTGGCTGGCCCAGAAGGATAATGAAGGCTGGTTGTCTGAACCGGCGATGCGGGAAGTCGCGGATCGGCTCGAAATGCCGTATATCCGCGTCTATGAAGTCGCGACCTTCTATACCATGTTCCGGCTTCAGCCGGTGGGCAAGAACCATGTCCAATTGTGTGGCACGACACCTTGCATGCTGCGCGGCGCGAATGATCTGAAAGAGGTTTGCCGCAAGAAGATTGGCGACCCGATGCACGTCACGGATGATCGACGGTTGAGCTGGGAAGAGGTCGAATGTCTCGGCGCGTGTGTGAATGCGCCGATGGTTCAGATCAATGATTATTATTATGAAGACCTGACGCCAGAGAGCTTCGAAGAAATTCTGTCAAAGCTGGAAAATGGCGCCGAAGTAAAGCCCGGCCCATTTGTGGATCGTGTGAACTCGGCCCCGCAAGGCGGCGCGACCAGTTTGCTTGGCGAAGACCTTTATGATGGCTCGCGCAATGCGATCACAACTCTGCCAAACCTGCCGACTGACGCGCCAGCAGAGCCCGACCCTGCACCCGCGCC
>JBCCDZ010000227.1:0-5371 GCA_039030525.1 Pseudomonadota bacterium
GACCACGCGATCGAGCCGAAACCAGACGACGTTACCTTTATGGCTGATCAGCTCCAACGCTATCGCAAATTATATCAATCCACTCAGGACCTACTTTAGAGGACGCACGACATGTTTGACGCACCAAGTTTTTTTGAAGGCATAGGTAAAATCGCGTTCGAGGGACCGGAGTCGAGCAATCCTCTGGCTTACCAGTATTATGACAAGGATCGCCTGGTCATGGGTAAGCGGATGGAAGATCATTTGCGGCCCTCGATCTGCTACTGGCACACCTTCTGTTGGGACGGGTATGACATATTCGGTGCGGGGACATTTAACCGCTCTTGGCATGCACTTGAAGGGCAGGCCATGGCTGAGGCCAAGTTGGAAATCGCGTTTGAATTCTTCGAACGCCTAGGGTGGCCATATTTTGCTTTCCATGATGTCGACGTCATGGCGCCCGCCGAAACCATGACCGAGCATGCCAACAATTTTGCGCGCATTCTCGATCCGATTGCGGCGCAGATGGAGCGAACGGGCCTGAAACTGCTCTGGGGGACAGCCAATGTGTTCAGTCATCCACGCTATATGGCAGGGGCGGCTACCAATCCGGATCCAGAAGTGTTCGCATGTGCTGCGATGCAAATACGACAGGCCTTGGAAGCCACGCATCGCCTCGGCGGTGAAAATTACGTCCTTTGGGGCGGCCGTGAAGGTTATGATACGCTTCTCAACACAGATCCGGGCCGGGAGCTTGATCAGCTCGGGCGCATGCTAACGCTCGCCGTTGAACATAAGCACAAGATTGGTTTCAAAGGCCCACTGCTGATTGAACCGAAGCCGCACGAGCCAACCAAACACCAATATGACCGCGATACGCAAACCGTGTTTGGCTTCCTGCAGCGCTATGATCTACTCGACGACGTCAAAGTGAACATTGAGACCAACCACGCGACCTTGGCTGGCAATGCTATGGATCATGAAATTGCTATGGCGTTTGCGCATGGTATTTTTGGCTCCGTTGATGCCAATCGCGGCGACCCACAAAATGGCTGGGACACGGACCAGTTCTGGATGGAGTCCTTGGATATCACACGATCGATGGTCCACATCCTGAAGCATGGCGGATTCACGACCGGTGGCTTCAACTTTGATGCAAAAGTGCGGCGACAGAGTATCGATGCAGCGGATCTGTTCTACGGCCATATTGGCGGCGTCGATGCCCTCGCACGGGGCCTTCTTGCGGCTGAAGCGATCTTGAGCGACGGCACATATGAAACGTTTTTGGAAGACCGGTATAGCGGTTGGAAAGACGGTCTTGGTGCCTGGATGATGCAAGAGGCGTCGCTGGAAGAGATCGCGCAGAAAGTCGAAGCTGGCGGCATTGAGCCGACGCCGAAATCCGGGCGCCAGGAAATGCTTGAAAACCTGATCAATCGGTTCGTTTAGGCGGACCGGCGGAATCTCGGATCATTAATTCATAATCGAGCGTCAGCTTCTGGACGTCAATCGGCACGAGCGCACGGCTCTGGGCGACACTCTGCGCGAGTAATTTGATCGCGCTGTTCGCCATCTCTCGGATTGGTTGACGCACAGTCGTCAGTGCTGGCCACATGGCGGACGCGTTCGCTGTGTCATCAAACCCGACAACGGAAATATCTTCCGGGACTCGCAGGCCGGTCTGATGCACGGCGGCGATGGCCCCGGATGCCATGTCATCATTGGTCGCGAAGATGGCGGTGGGCGCCTGGGCGCCTGTGATCAGAGCCTTGGCGGACTGAATGCCAGAGACATAGGTGAAGTCACCCGAGACCACTATTTTTTCGTCAACTGCAATTCCTGCCGAGGATAAGGCGTCGCTATACCCCGCAAAGCGCAATTCACTTGAACGATGATCTGGCGGACCTTTGATCAAGCCAATGCGCGTATGGCCAAGATCCAGCAAATGCTGGGTCATGTCTCGCGCCGCATCGCGGTCATTCATGCGCACACTCGGACCAGTATAGCCGTTCAGTTTCGGGCTGACGCAAACGAATGAAATGCCTGTCCGCTCCAACGTGTCGATCAATTTCGGATCATCAGACAGCGGCGGCACGACGATCAATGCCTGAATACTCATATCTAGGAAGCGTTTTTCCATCTGTTCGAAATCGACCATATTGTCATCGACGAGCGGTTCTTCGACGATCAGGTAGTGACCCAATTGGCGGCACGTATCCAAGGCCCCGAGAAGAAACTCGCTGAGATAGCCATAACTGGGGTTGCGATAGATCAGGCCGATAAACAGGCCAGCCCGGCCGGCAAGATTGCGGGCCATGATATTTGGGCGGTAGTTTAAGGCGCGCATCGCTTCTTGCACGCGTTTACGTGTGGTTTCTTTCACCGAGCTTTGATCATTCAAAACGCGGGAGACCGTCATCTGAGACACTTGAGCGCGTTCTGCGACTTCTTTGATTGTGGCGGTTTGCTTCTTGTTCATGAGCAAAAGTGAGAAAAACCCTCTTTCTCTGTTTTTTCCAGACTGGGATAGTCTGGAACTAGGCGCTGTTTACGACTGAATCGTGAATAAAGCGACACTTCGTTCGAATTAGAGTGTTTCCTTTCTTTTATTGCGACGCGCCACGATCACTTGCAGAGCGATCGCGGCGCGCATTGGATTTATTCGCAGTTTTCTGCCGCGTCCTGATCTTCGGCCAGTGTGATGTCCGAAATAGCGATCGTCTGTCCAGCATCCGCATTGACGACAAATGCTTTCTTGATGGTCGCCATATCAACGCCGGCATCTGAGAAGCATGACAGGCTGAGACGAATCTCGTTCCAGTCCGAAGATAGCGTCACCGGCAAGCTGCGCTCGCAGCCCTCACCATCGCATCCCATGCCGACCGCGACATCACCTGAGCCTTCAATCGACTTGGCGTAGAAGCTGAGCTCCATAGCCCCATTGGATTCACGGGACAGATCGACCGGATAGCTCGATGCAATTTCGAAATTCTCTTCGCCCGTCTTGTAGACGACTTTCAAGGCATCTTCCTGAGCCGCCCGGTCATATGCCGAAACGATTAGGCCTGCTGATTCAAAGGGCAGGGCCGTGACGGGAGAGCCATATCGGATCAATTCCCATGGCGCCGGGAACTCGCCTTTTGCGAAGAACACGCCCTTACTCACCGCTGAACCATCTGCCAGACCTGACTCTTCCGACAGGGTATCCAGATTTCCATTATCGCCATAACCGAGGCCATATCCGAACGGGAATTGTGGATCATAAGGTGTTTTGGTGACGTTCAGTTCGACTTGCGTCGCAAGTTTCGGCCACGAATATGAGAGCCGCCCAGTAAACTCGAAAGCAGGATCGGTGCGGAACAACATATCAGCCACGCCGCCACCTTCCGTGCCCGGCAACCAGGCTGCGACAAAGGCATCGGAATCATTGATCTCTGGATTGGTCCATAGCGGTCGCCCGGACAGGAAGACAGAGACCGTCTTCATGCCTTTTGCCTGATACGTCTCCAACAGGTCAGTGTCGAAGCCGTTCGGACGGAAATCCATATCCGGAACGTCACCCTGGAATTCAGCATAAGGATCTTCGCCATAGACTGCGATGACGATGTCAGCGTCGACCTCTGATGTGCCCTCCGGATCAAATATCAGATTGCCGCCATTGGCGTTGATAACCTCCGACAGGCTTGACAGGATTGTTTCACCGCTTGGGAATTCTTCGTTCGGATAGCCGCCGCCTTGCCAGGACAAGGTCCAGCCGCCAGCCACTTTGGTAATGCTGTTAGCACCATCACCGACCACAAGGATGGTCTTTGCCGGATCGAGAGGCAGGAGCCCATCTGAATTCTTCAACAGAACCAGAGACTCACGCACCGATTGCCGCGCGACGGCGCGGTGCTCAGGCGCTCCCAATAAGCTTACATCGCCCGAAAGGGGACGCTCGCTGGGTTTCAAAGGATTATCGAACAGGCCAGCATTCATCTTGACGCGCAAAATACGCCGCACAGCATCGTCGAGGCGTTCCATCGGAATGCGTCCGGACTGAGCATGTTCATAGGTTGAGTGCCAAAGGCCTTCCCAACTGTCCGGGGCCATATACATATCGACGCCAGCATTCAGAGATTCCGGGCAATCTGTTGCTGTACAGCCTGGGATCAGCGCGTGGCCATTCCAGTCACCAACGACAAAGCCTTTGAAATCCATGCGTCCTTTTAGAACGTCTGTTAGCAGCTCTTTCTGACCGTGCATGCGTTCGCCATTCCAGGCTGAGAAGCTGGCCATGACGGTCTGGGCATTTGCACCGATCGCGGTGACATAACCAGCAGCATGAATGTCGCGGAGTTCGGCTTCGCTAATTACAGCATCGCCTTGGTCAACCCCGTCCTTGGTGCCGCCATCGCCAACAAAGTGTTTCGCGCTGGTCAAAACATGTTCGGAATCGAGGAAGTCCGGATCGCCGACATGCCCTTGCAAGCCATAGACGATCCGATCGCCATACGAGGCGACAATGTCCGGGCTTTCAGAGAAGCCCTCATACGTGCGGCCCCAACGGTCATTCTGCGGCACCGCCAAAGTCGGCGCGAAGGTCCAGTCATGTCCAGACACCCGCAGCTCTCGCGCAGTGACGGTGTAGATCTCTTCGATCAGATCAGGATTATTCGCAGCGCCGAGACCAATATTGTGCGGGAAGACGACCGCACCACGCAAATTGGCGTGGCCGTGCACGGCATCGATGCCCCAAATGGTCGGGATCGCAATTTCAACACCTTCTGGATCGATCGACGCCTCGTAATAGGCATCGGCCGCTTCAAGCCAGGTTTGAGCATCCGCATACGGCTCCGGACCAGGGGCTGAGTTGCCGCCACTCAAAACCGAACCAAGGCGGTATTGTTTGACCTGTTCAGGGGTCACCGAGCCACTATCAGCCTGGATCACTTGTCCGACTTTTTGTTCCAGAGTCAGCTGCGTCATGATCGCATCGATCCGCGCTTCGATGGCAGGATCGAGCGGCGGCGTTTCAACGGTGGGCCAGTTTTCCGGGATAATTTTCGGGGCGGTGTCGTCTGCTTCAGCCTCGACCGTCACGGGTGGTTCTTCGACCACAGCCGGATCCGTGTCGACGATACCGGTATTTGTGCAAGCGCTTGCGAGGGCGGCGGCGGAGAGCACGAGGACGGATGCGGTGGTGCGTTTCTTAAGGGTCAAAATTTGGGGCTCCTGATTGGATTCTCATCATGATGCTTTGGTTCACACATCCAAAGCAATAGCAAAACAAGGTATGGGTAGGGCGTACGCGTTCAGACGTATTGAATTCACGTGACAGTCCTCCCTCATTCTGGCGCTCTTCGTGACCGGCGCTTCTTTTGCGGTTTTGGAACCGCTTGATCAGAGCTTA
>JBCCDZ010000228.1:0-5334 GCA_039030525.1 Pseudomonadota bacterium
GATGCACCAATTGCTCGAACGGTTCCGGCTCATGATCGTCTTCATCCGGTGGAAAAATCTCCTCCAGATAAGCGAAGTCGATAATCATCGAATAGGTGTCTTGGAGGTGGGCAACCAATGCCTCGATCTGCGCCGTCAGGCGACTCCCCCGAGTCGTCACAACCACGCAGCGGCCAGCAGTTAAAGTTGGGCGTGTCATCAATTTACTTTCCCCACCTCAAGTCCTTCGCTCAGGTCGCTTCTAATCCGAATTTCGGTCCAAAATTTTCCGGGCGCCGCATCCATTCCGCCGCCGCATAGCATTTGCCATCCAGAATTCGTCCGTCAGCGACCATGTCGAGGAATTCCTGCGGGCTCACAGCGTGGCGGCGAATGTCTTCCGTCTCGACCCCGCGGCCGCGCTGATCATCCGGCTCTGTATCCGGCCACGGCTTATCGTCCGGCCAGTCAAAGCGCGCATAATAGAGGTGGATTTGCTCCGAACACGCGCCGGGTGATGGATAAAAGGATCCGATGAAGTCGGCATGATCCGGCACAAACCCGGTTTCTTCTTCGCACTCGCGTCGGAACGCCTCGAGCCAGGGTTCGCCTGGCTGCTGCATTCCAGCCATCAGTTCCAACATGCGCCCTGCATGTTCCTTCTCGCGATCGACTTTTTTGAGATCTGGCAAACCGCTATCTGCATCAATCAAGGTCGGCATACGAAATTGTTCGACCAGCAACAGAGTCTGCCGGTCTTGCCCGACGACATGGAGAATTCCAGCAACGGCGTCGCCCCGATGGACGTTCACCAGCGTCATCTCTTCGCTCATTTCACCCGGATTAAACTTCGGATGAACGATTTTGAACCGATCGAGTCGCAAGAACGAGCCGAGCTTGGCCAGCGTCGCGTGCTCCTTGAATTTGACCTTGCGCATGGCTGATCAACCTCCCCAGATGGATTTTGCCACGCGCAACAAATGTTTGCGATCATCAATGCCATTATGGCCGCCATTGATCAGCCTTGTGACTTCAAAGATGTCGTCCGTATCGGCGACTTCGTTGAGGTTCCGACTATCCCAATAATTGGCAGCAACTTGCAACGCGATCACGGGATTGGCGGCGACCACATCCGGATCATTTTCGAGATCCAATCCGAGTCGACCACCGATAGATCTGTAATTGGCGCGCCCGGTCAGTTGAATGAATCCGCGTCCGCGATACCGCCAACCATCACCCGAGGCCTCGTCGCCATTGCCAATGCGATTGGCATAGACACGATTGGCGATCTTTTCAGGCTGCCGGGCGTAAGAGGCAGCTTCTGCCTCGTCCCGAAACTTGCTGCGGAAAATCTTCATCAGCCCCTGCGTGCTGTAATTCAGATTTTCCTCCATCGCGGTAAAATGCGCCGACTCATGCGCCAACTGCGCCATGAAATGTGAGAAACGGCGGGGGTTCTCGCCGATTTTATAGTGCGCCACCACCTGATTGAGCACGCGCAGAAGCTCTTCATCCAGGCTGGACGCATAGTCGCCGACGAATCTCTGAACACGCTTGATGACTTCCATGACATTGGTGAGGTCGGTCAGGCTCGTGTCGGTTGCAGGCTCAGGATCAATCGAGACCAAATAGCGTGCGGCGGCATAGCCCTCTTCGACCAGATTTCCCGCCGTTGTTGAGATTTTCCACCATCCCAAGGCGCTGGCATCTTCGATCTTGGTCACGATCGTGCCATGCGGCATATCCATGACGATTGGACTGTCCGTGCTCGGCTCCTGACGCATCCGCAAACTGCTCGCATTCACCCGGAAAACATTTTTGGGCGGCGGGGGTGGTGGCGGAGGCGGAGGGGGGGCGACAGGCTGAGCATGATGCAGCGTGCGAGTCGGCGCATCAAACGGAATCAGGAATTTTCGGTGCGAATACCCTTCAACATGATAGGTATCTGAGAATTCCGCAAAGACCTTATACCAGTCACCATTCCATAGCTTTTTATCCAGGCGTCGCACCCGCATACCTGCTGGCATTGCTTCAAGAACGCTGCTGCTCCCAGTGGGTAGCTCTCTGATCTTGAGACCGCGTCGAGCCGTGACTTTTAAGTACTCCATTCGTCCCTCGTGCCTGCTAGCTGGTTGCATTTTGCCGAAAAACTGCTTGAGTAGGTCACGCTCAATACGGGACTTTGTCAATGTCATTTCTGTTGGCCCTTGCGGCATTTGCCGCCATCGTTGCGGTCTATTCGACCGTGGTGACGGTGCTTGTAGAGGGCCTTCAGAAAGTCCTGGCCCTACGCAGCGCAGGCATGAATGAGATGCTGCGCGCCTTCTATGATCAGACCCTGACAAGCTTGCAAGCTGGCGCTGAACAGAATGCTGACAGCACGAACCTGTCGGCGAGTACAAAGCCGTCAAGCGCTGCCAAGGTCTTTGCTGATTCGATCACCCGGCGCACACCGTCACAGAGCCTCAAGTTCTGGTATATTCGCAGTTGGCCTCTGATCGGCCACATATTCGCGTCCCGGCGCCAGAAACTTTCGACGCTGCAATTCATTGAAAGCCTCGCCGAAACCAAGGAAGGCGCCGCATTGGCGCGGCACGAACCTGGATCCTTGCGCGAAGCCTTGACCACGGCTGCCTACCAGTATGAGCGACTGGGCGAGACCCAATCGGAATATTTCCAATCGCGCGCGAAGCTGCTGTCCGTGATCGTTGGCCTGGTTGTTGCGGTGTTCATCAATTTCGACGCGATTACGGTCTATAAAGAGCTATCGACCAATGCCGCGCTATCGTCGCGGCTGACTTTGGCGATGGATCAGGAAAAACTGAATCTGGTGCAGAAAGTCGCTGGCGCCGATGATACGGAACTTGAATCGAGCTCGCTGATGACGCCGGCCATTCAACAGGCTGCAGGCGATTTGCGCGCGCTGGGCATTCCAATCGGGCGCAAGATGTTTCCGCATTGCGAAGGCTATTCGCACACGCCAACCGATCAGGTCATGGTCAGCAATAGCAGTCAGGCTGAAGCGGTTGTGGCGACCGAGTATTTCGACCGCAGGTGCGGAAAATCGCGCCAGCAAACCGTTAACCAGACTTGGGCCCTGAGTTTCCATGACTTCCTCAAAATGGAAAACGCATCGCCAAGCGGCGTCATGGACACGGCCGGACACTGGATCAGCTATCGCGGTCATCGCGTCGCCGCGATTGGCAATAATCTGCAATCCTTCCTGATGTGGGCGCTCGGCGTCATCGTCGCCGGCGGATTGCTCGGGCTTGGCGCGCCATTCTGGTTCAAGATTTTCAACCGCCTGTCGGCGATCGCAATCCCGGCGGCACGTACAACGCTCGCGGCACCGCCAAAAGCCCCCGGCGCGCCGCCCGTCCTGGTCAAGGTCTCTGATGTGCGCCCGGCCGCAACCAGCGATCCGGAAGACCTCGAGCGTGGATTCCTGACCGTGATAGGACGTAACAAGGTCATGGTCTCAGCCGAAGAAGCAAATGCTGATGGACTCGGACGATTAGAAGATGCACTCCCGGGGATCAAACGTGGAGAGCGCCCGCCTGAAACAACATAATAAATAATACAAGCGGGCGAAATGCGAGGGGTGGAGGACGACCAATGACTGGCGTGACCGGTGTGATGTTTGCGGTAAAAGCCGCGTTCAATATTCTCGAAGCTGCACGCAATATCGCAGAAGCGCGGGCCAGCCGGTTCGACTTCGAGATTGTATTCTCGCCCCTGCCCGCCGGTAACCCGCTGGAGCTCGCCCGGCAACACTTGTCTAAAAGCGAAAATTGGAGCGCTTCAGGTCAGCACAATCATATTCTGTCTGAGTATGCCGATTGCATCCTGGATCAAGGCGATTTCGGTCGGTTCATTGATCCAGAAGCCCCAGACGAAAGACAGACCCAGCTTTGCCTTGCTCTGAACTCAGCGTTCAGCGCCAAAGTCGCTGAAGAAGAGCTGAAACATTTCCAATCGACAGAGACGCTACAACGCTGGGTCGATAATGATGCCGGCCGCCGCGATCGTGCCCGACTTATCCTGCGCATGAGTGGTCTGGCGCTCGAATATATCAGCTCGCACACGCATCGTCTTGGTCTGCGCGGACAAGCACAAACGATTGTTGGCGCGATTTCTGACAGCATTGCTGGGCATATAGAACGCAATAAAAGCACGATCATCGACACCGCCTTCACCAAAGGCGCCGGCGCCCGGATTGCCGAAGCGCTGCTGACCACAAGCCTCGAAATTGCCGAAACGCGACCAGAACTCTTCTCAGACAAAGAGTCCGTACAAGCGCTCGTGCGATCCGCGATCAGTCCGTTCCGGGAACTCAATTCTGCGAACGCTTCGCTCGACCTGAATGCGACGCAGCGCTTGATGAAAATCCGCGAAGTCTTGCGGGGGCCGGTGGCCACTGGTGTAATCCAGACTCTTTACGAACATCGACGAAACGTCTTCGATGGCGATTATCCGGAACGCGGCAGCGCCGCTGGAATTGTCACGGATGCTTTGTTTGAAGGTCTGGTCGCCGAAACCTCTGAAAGTGGCCGGCTCGCCAGCATTTTTACCCCAGGCTTTTTCGTCCGCACCTATCCGAGCGTCCTGCAAGCGGTCTCCGCTTCTCCAGAAGCCTTTGTCCGTGGCAGCGGTCAGCATATCGAACTCGGCCGGGAATTCCTCACCGGCCTGATGCAATCCTTGTCGGCCGTGGAATCGCGTCCGCAATTGGCGCAACACATCTTCCAGATGGGCATGGAGATGACACGCCGGCATGCCCGGGTCTACCTGGTTGAAGAAGCCAGAGCCGCATTAAGCGCTGAACTCGCTGAGCGTCTGGACGCGACGGACTCGCCGTGGGCGCTGATGCAGATCAAGATACTCAGCCACATTGCAGATGGTATGATCACGCACTTCGAGGCCAAAGGGCTTGATCTGTCGATCCTGTCGCGCCCGACCGAACAAGATTTCCTGCTCGATATGGTGGGCCTCGTGGCGGAACAGGTCTCCCTGACACCTGGCATGATCCTGGGTGACGACGTGAATCCCGAAATCGTCAACATTGCCCGCGGCGTTGCCGCATTCATCGCCAATGAACATGCCAGCCTGATTAGTCGTTCCGACTGGCAACGTGTTTCGGCCCATGCGGTGTCTTTGGCCATGGCCAATCCGGAAACTCTGTTCAGTCTCGATGCCAGCGATCCGGAAGATGCGTTGGCTGTGACGCTGGTCCAGCAGATCCTCTCGAGCGCGCAAGCGAGCCTCACCGCGCAAGCGGATGGTAGCGCAGCGCTCAACCGACAGCCGGGGCAAATCCTGTTTGGACGAACGCTGGCCGATGCCTTGATGGCGACC
>JBCCDZ010000229.1:0-5331 GCA_039030525.1 Pseudomonadota bacterium
ATCTCAGTCTTTTCATTCACGGCCGCCAGAGACGCCGCATCAATCAATTCATCGGTCAGGATCAGGCTCGCTTTGGTCATTTCATGGACTTGTGCGACCAGCTCACTCTCATCGTCCAATAGGACCGCGACGCCGCGCTCGTCCTCGCGGGCAATTGTGCCCTGGAACCGGCGCCGGCCATCCAGCGGCATGGTGAGTTCGATCTTCACCAGATGACCAATCCAACGGCCAAAATCCCCGACCCGTGTTAGCGGTCGATCGATACCAGGCGTCGAGACTTCCAGGCGATAAGCCTCGCTGATCGGATCTTCAGCTTCGAGCACCGGCGAAAGATTTCGCGAGAACGTGGCGCAGTCTTCAACATCGGTTGGCGCGCCGCCTGCTTTTTCGATCATGATCTGTAGCAAGGGCCGGTTTCCGCCCATGATCCGAATGCGCACGACTTCAAGCCCGAGCTCGCGGGCCAGCGGCTCAGCCATTTCAAAAATACGATCTTCCTGTGGGCTGACAGTGATCAAGGAGGTGACTTTCAGACAAATAAAAGCGGCGGCCCCGTTCCCGGAACCGCCGCCGATATGTTTCGACTTGGCGCCTAGATAGGCGCAAAAGCCGGTTTTGTCTAGATCAGTTTCAGATCGACTGCAGACGTCTTGTTACGACGCTCGTCATGGTAAAGTTCATACTCAACAGCCTGATCGTCTGCGAGACCTTGCAGGCCAGACCGCTCGACGGCTGAGATGTGAACAAAAACGTCTTTGCCGCCTTCGTCGGGGACGATGAATCCAAAGCCTTTTGTGGCATTAAACCATTTTACTTTTCCGGTGGCCATATTGGGCCCTTTCCGTTGATCCGTGCCGTCTCTGCACCGTGCAGGCGGTCACTAGGTCGATTACGGAGAGGTAGGGACATTCATTATCCGCCGGTCTGGCGGGGGTCTTCTCAATTCAGACCGGCCGTATTCGATGACCGGACAGGCTCACAAATTCGCGTCTCGGTCAAGAAAAACCGGCTTACCGAAATTGGAAAACGAGCGGTTGCACAACGTTGCTGCGATTTAACCGGCACGTGACGCCAACTTGTTCGGGTGAATCGGGTTTAAATCGCCACTTGCCAACCGTTTCAAGCGACCGCGCATCAAACTCATCCAGCGGTACTGACGCCAACACGGTCGGATTGATAACTTGACCTTCCTGGTCAAACTCCAGCCCTAGAATAACGGCGCCGAACATGCCCTTCAGATATTTGCGGCGCGGATAGCGCATTTTCGGCTTTTGCACCATGACGCCGGCGCAAAAGGGCAAACCCGAGTCATCTCTATGGTCTGCCGAGCGGGCATTTATGGCCTCATCGTCGGCACCGTAGGATTTCAGGATTTCTTCAATTTCATCGTCGCTGGCATGGCGCGCACGAATGCTGTCAAAATACGCGTCCATCGTCATCAACCACGCATCGGATTTATAAATCAGACCTTGAGCCCAGTCAGCGCGTTCCCCGTTATCATCGCGTTGGGCTGTCGCAAACCCTTGGACATGCGCCATTGCGATCAGGGCATCTTCTTCGAGCTCGCCATTAAAGCGCGCGATCGCCGCAATGAAACTGGCCTCGGCAAATTGCTTCTGGATGACATCAGCGACAGGCTCATAATGCGCGCGGGCCGCGGTGGCGGATTCGTACATTGCGTCATAGTCGCCGGCTTCGGTGTCTCTGGTCATAATGGTGTGATGGGCGCGCACGGTTTCCACCGTGGGGTCGCCTGCATAGTCGGCAAGAGCTTGTAAAAGTGTAGCGCGCGTATCGTCGGTTGGCGCGTCAATATAGGCGTCTTGCGCGACAACTATGTCAGTGATGTCAAAATCCTGCGCGACCGCCGTCAACTCTAAGATGGGCAAAAGCCAAATCAACATACCGGTGAGCAAATAACGCATGCCATTCTCCCTCTTTATTGTCGGACCCTAGGCGATGATTAATCACCGTCAATCACCTTTTGGATTGACTGTGAAATCAAAGTAAACAGGGTCAATGTCTCCGAGGTTTTTCATTTGATATCGGGTTTGAATGTGATCGTTTGGGGCATTTCGCCACTCATCTGCGGTCGCTGCATGCCATTCAAACCCGGGGTGGTCGAGAAACTTCTCAAGCGCTTCATCAGCATATGATCGAACATCGGTCGCAAATCGGACGCTGCCATTTGGCTTCATCACGCGCGCCAACGCAGCGAGGAAGGCGGGCTGAATCAACCGTCGTTTCTGGTGTCGTGTCTTTGGCCATGGATCCGGAAACAAAATGAAAGCGCGATCGATGCAGCTCGGTTTTAACCCATTCACCAATTCTCGGGCATCGTCTGGCCAGACGCGAACATTGGTCAGCTCGTGATCCTCGATTTGCCCGAGCAGTTTGGCAATACCTTCGAGGAAGATTTCGCTGGCCAGGATGCCTGTTTGCGGGTTGGCGCGGGCCTGGCCGCTGACATGCTCGCCGCCACCAAATCCGATTTCGAGCCAGATTTGATTGGCAGAGTCGAAAAGAGATTGTGGATCACATTGCGTTTCGTTGATTGGGATTGCCAGTCTGGGCAACACCTTTTCCATGAGTATCTTCTGGCGCCCGGAAAGGGGGCGTCCCCCTCGTCGCCCGAAGGATTTAAGTGGAGCGTCAGTTCGGGGACGATGCTGATTGGTCATGCCAACGCCTGTTACTAAGGGCCAGAAACCCACATGCGCGGGATGGGCGGGCTACGGGTCTATTGGAAAAGCCCCGTTCATAGGGATTCCTTAATCACTCTCGGTTTACTAAAACCAATCTGCGTCCATTGAAACAATCAAATGTGCGCAATGTTATTTCTGTTTTTCTCGTCATCTTCCATCAAAGCCGCGCCGCGGGGTTTTGAGATATCACCTGGCGCTCGGCACTCGCCCGCCTCTTCATGGCAAAGCCGGAGTTAGGCGGGTGAAAGACCAGTTGGAAAACCCGCGCACGCCAAACCTGTCCATAATTGTTCCTGCGAAGAACGAGGCGAAAAGCGTGAAGCCGCTGGCGACCGAGATCGCTGCGGAGATGGACCGTAACAATATGGCTTTTGAGCTCATCTTTATTGATGATGGTTCGACCGATGACACGCCAGACGTTTTGTTTGAGCTGGCACAGGTCAATGAGAATATTCGCGTGATTCAATTTCGTAGAAATTTCGGTAAAGCCGCGGCGCTCCAAGTCGGCTTTCAGGCGGCACGCGGTGATGTCATAATTACCATGGACGCGGATTTGCAGGATGATCCTGCAGAGATTCCAAAACTGTTGAAGAAGTTGGATGAAGGGTTTGATTTAGTCTCCGGTTGGAAATCCGTCCGGCATGATCCGATCGATAAAACCTGGCCTTCCAAAGTGTTTAACAGGGTCGTTGGCTGGGCCAGCGGCATCAAACTCAACGACTTCAATTGCGGCTTCAAAGTCTATCGAGCGGTCGCCGTAAGAGATCTGGCTCTATACGGTGAACTGCACCGATTCATTCCAGTTCTATTGCACTGGGATGGGTTCCGAGTCGGCGAAGCCCCGGTCAATCATCGGGCGCGAAAGTTCGGCAAGTCTAAGTATGGCTTGGGGCGCCTCTTCAAGGGCGCACTCGATTTCTTGGGGGTGATGCTCAACACGCGCTTTGCCACACGGCCGCTGCATGTTTTTGGCGGCGTCGGGTCACTCTTCGCGCTTATCGGATTAGCGGCTCTGCTCTATTTGACCGCGCTTTGGTTCATGGGCGAGGGCCCAATCGGCAATCGGCCGTTGCTATTTTTTGGCATGTTGATGGTGATGACCGGATTACAGTTCATCACGACCGGTCTGTTGGGGGAATTCATCCAGCGCCAGGGCACGCAGCCCAAGCGTAGGTTTACGATTCGAAGCCTGCATAATTTTGAGACCCCGTCGGCATCAATAGACGATCTCCTGACGGGGCTGACCCAAGTATCCTTCCGCATGAGAGAGGTGCACGACAAATGGACGCTGCAACCATCCGCGATGACACGGCCGAACGCCACATCGCCAAGTATGCCCACAAAAACCGGCTCCACCGGGTGAATCCTCGCTGCGATTATGACGCCATTGCGGAAGAGCCCTGGCTGCAGCGCGTGAAGCTCGCCTGTGGGTGCGAAGTCATTTCATCGCATGCAGAGACTGTCAGCGTCCAGACTCGTATTCCGTTTGTGATTTCGATAGTAAGTCGGGCATAGCGGTGCGCTGGCTGTGCAAACCTTGGCACGTCGCCTTGGCGATTATGAGTGTGCTGGTCGTCTTTGTGGCGCTTTGGCCGGTTGGCCTTGGACGCGACTACTTCAATCATTTGCCGCGAACCTATATTCTGGGTTTTCTGGACCGCGAGCCAGAGCTTCAGGCGTTTTATGCGGTGTCGTTCGATTTCATTCCGGATCTGACCATGGATCTCATTGTGCCGTGGTTATCCCAGATCATCGGCATTTATCCCGCGGGTGCGGTGACGGTCTGGTTGGGCTTTGTGCTCTTGCCGTTGGCAGGATTGGCGCTTGCCAAGACACTGCATGGCCACGTGACCTGGCTCTCGCTCCTTGGCTTTCTGACTGTTTTCAATAGCTGCATGCATTGGGGGTTTGTGAACTATGCCGCTTCAAGCGGCTTGGCGTTATTCGCTTTTGTGGCGTGGATTCGTATGGCCCCAGGCCCGCGCCGATCGGTGGTGTTTGCGGCGCTGAGCCTTTTCCTGGTCGCCAATCACGCGCTTGCTTTTCTTCTTTTCGGCTTTCTCGCCTTGGCCTGGGAGCTGGTGAATTTCGCCCAGGGAGCGCGGGGCGGGCTCCGCCGATTTGCCCACCAGGCTGTGCTCCTGGATTTTCCAGCGATGCTGCCTGGCTTATTGTATCTCGCAGCCGCTTTCGTCGGTGCGGAGGACATTCCGAACCCAGCATCGCAGCCCTATGTGCCGATCCTAAAGATTGCAGCATTCTTTAGCGGGGCGCTGTTCGGCAATGGGCTGTTGGCGTTCATTATTACAATGAGCTTTGCGGGCTTTTTCTGGATCGCGCTTCGCGAAAAGGGGCTCATATTCGCACCTAAAATGGGATGGGTGTTTACGGCATTCCTTGCCCTGTTTGTGATAATGCCGATTTCAATATTCAATATTTGGGGATTACATTTCCGCTATTCAGCGCCATTGCTCGTGGTGCTGTCGGCATCGGTTGCTCCCACGCAGAGAATGCCGTCAAACTTTGCCAGATCTTTCGGAATCGGGTTTGTTTTGCTCGGATTGATGGCGTTCATAAATGGAGGCGAGAAATTGGCGGCCGTCGACCGCCAGGCAGACTCGTTTCG
>JBCCDZ010000230.1:0-5307 GCA_039030525.1 Pseudomonadota bacterium
TAAGGGTAAGGCAGATCCCAGGCGACCTTCTTTGCGCCGGCAGACTGGGCCGGCAGTAGCAGTCGAGTCCAAGCCGGCGCCTCCCCCAGCTGAGAAAGATCCGGAAACCGGCGCGGTGAAATTGTGGCGCTTCCAGTCCAAGGCCCATCTGGATGCCCAGGAGCAAAGGCGCGCAGCCCGCAAACAGGCGCGGCCCAATGCTATCCAAAAAGGCTCACGCAAGAAGCAAGATCGACAGCACAGCAAAAGACCGCATCATGGCGGTGGCCAGCGCCGCCACCAACGCCGCGAGCCAGACCCGGACAGTCCATTCGCCGTCCTCGGCGCGCTCTTACCAGATAAGCCGAAGCCCAAGCCGAAGAAAAAACGCAAACCAAAACCGGTGAAGCAACAAGCGGCATCACCTGAGGCCGCCACCGAACCGGTCGCTACGCCAGAGCCGCCACCAGACAAGACGGCTGCGGATACTTCGACATCGGATGAGTGAGACCGACGTTCGGGTTGATATCTGGCTCTGGCGCGCGCGATTCTTCAAGACACGCGCGCTCGCCACGGATTATGTGAGTCGTAAGGGCATCCGGATCACGCGGCATGATCAGACTCGCAAAACCACGAAAGCTGGTCAGCGAATCACTTCGGGTGACATATTGACCTTCTACAAGGCCAAAACGATTGAGACGGTTGAAGTCTTGGAGATTGGTGAACGTCGCGGGCCCGCCTCAGAAGCGGCAGGGCTTTACAGACGCGTCATGCCCGGCGCATAAGGCCAACATGCTAGGGTTTTTGAAGAATCTTTTTGGCGGCGACGTCTCGACTGCACCCGTGCGGGATCTCGACCCATATGAAGCCGCAGCCGCGCTTTTGGTGGAAGCTGCGCTGGTCGATGGCGTTTACGCCAATCTCGAGAGCGATATGATTGCTGAAATTCTGGTCACCAGTTTTAATATGGATGCGACCCGCGCCGATGAGGTGTTGCTGAATGGTGAGCAAATCGCCGAAGATGCGACCGATACACACGCGCTGACCCGGCATGTGAAAACGCTTCCTCAGAGCGAACGTTCGAGTGTGATTGAAGGCTTATACCTTGTTTCGCTGGCCGATGGAGAGGCTTGTAAGTACGAAGAGTCTTTCATCCGCCACGTCGCAAGCCTTTTACACATAGACGATGTCACACGCGCGCACGCCCGAAAAAGAGCAGAACTAAACGCACCGTGACAGTCCTGTGCATTGACTTGTCCCGGCAGCGAAGCCATGTGCTGCGCTGCATTATTAATTTCTGAGTTCGCAAATGACTTATATCGTCAAGGATGCCTGCATCCGCTGCAAATACATGGACTGTGTTGAAGTCTGTCCCGTCGATTGTTTCTATGAAGGCGAGAATATGCTCGTCATCGATCCTGATGAGTGCATCGATTGTGGCGTTTGTGAACCGGAATGTCCGGTGGAAGCGATCACGCCAGACACCGATGACGAGCCGGATGCAAAATGGCTCAAACTGAACACCGAGTACGCGAAAATCTGGCCGAACATTACCCGGATGAAGGAACCCCCGGCAGATCGCGAAGCGTTCGCTCAGAAAACCAATAAGCTGGCGGAATTCTTCAGTCCAAACCCTGGCGAAGGCGACTAGCCAAACACTGGTTTAAATCCGGATCGGCGCGCGTTCACCGAGCACCCATCGCAAAAGATCGATAACATCAAAGGCCAAAGAGATGCCGATGATGATTGCTGCCAGTATCAGCCATCGTGAGAACAGCGTCTTGTGATAGGTCTTCCATCCGCGAACGGTGATAATGTAAATCAGTGTCGGCGTCCAAAACAGGATATGCCCGAGACCGAGTAATCGGGTGAATCCAAACAAGCTGTAAGCCACAATCGTTCCGATCATTCCGAGCACTGTACCCAATAGGATCCAGCGCGCCTCGTGATAGGAAAAACTGAACGGAATGGCGAGCGCCAGGAAAATCACCATAGCATTGACCCAGATCAAAACCCAGGTCGGGCTATTGGCGGTCATTTCCGCATAAAACTGACCGAAGATCTCCATTTAAATCTCCTAATACCCCCGAATGCCTTCTGTAAATGATACGCTTCGATTGGAACTTTCGAAAAATCGCTTCCAGAAAACGAAAAATGGTTACTATTTTTCGAACAAGCGTCCGAGATCAGCAAACGCCTTGAGTTCGATAGCATTCCCAGAAGGGTCGGAGAAAAACATCGTGGCTTGCTCACCTGGTTCGCCTTCGAACCGCACATAGGGCTCAATAATGAAGTCAACTTTGCCCGCCAAACGCCGGGATAGATCCCGCCAGGACGACATTTCCAGCACCAGGCCGAAATGGCGGACAGGGACATTTTTCCCGTCCACGCCTGTTGCGCTCACGGGGTCGCAATCATCCGGCGCAAGATGCGCTACAATCTGATGGCCAAAAAAGTCAAAATCGATCCAGTCTTCACTACTTCGCCCCTCTGGGCAGCCAAGAAGCGTGCCATAAAAAGCGCGGGCGCTGTCTAAATCATGGACGGGAAAAGCGAGGTGAAATGGCGGCATGAACCTTTTCCTCAAATATCAACATAGAAAAAGAACGGCGTTTTGTCTGGGTCGTAAAAGCCAAATTCGTAATTTCCCCAGGGTTTTTCTTCAAGCTGGGCGGAGATGAAGCCCTGCGGCTGCCATTCCGCATAAAGCTTCTCAAGCGCATCGCGTGACTGCAATCGGATTCGCGTAGCCATGGTTTGCGTGGTCTGGATCTGATCCGCTGTAAACGTCTGCAAATGCAGCTCCAGCGTCTCGCGCTGTACGCCCGCATAAGTTGCAAGAGACAGGTCGCTATGGTCAGCAAATACCAACCTAAATCCGAGCGCCTGCCAAAACGCGATCGTTTTCGGCAGATCGGTTGTTGGACAAACGGGGGAGACGGCGACAAACATTTGCGCCAATGTGGCCGAGAAGCGCGTCACCGCATAGAGGGGCATTGTGAAAATCGCGCAATGAAACGCGATAGCGAAAGGTAGATTCATGCGAAACTTGGTGATTGTTCCGATTCTACTCCTTATCGGGCTGTGCGGAACCGTGGCGGCAAACGCAGAGACTCATGCCGATATGATGGCCCCAATTGATCTTTCCAGCCCCGCAGCGACGGCCCACTCAATGATGCGGGCCATGTATCAAGGTGACGCTGACATGGTAGATCAAGTCTTTGCCGATGGGGCGACGTTGCGCCGGGTCACGGATGCGGGGGAGCTGCGCCCTGATGGCTTGAAACGCTGGCGCGATTGGGTCGGCACACTCGACGCCGGAACCGCTCACGAAGTGCTTTTTGGCGTCGAGACTGAGACTTTTGGCACGCTTGCCACGGTCTGGGCGCCATTCACGATCACGGTGAATGGCGAGCTGGTCGGTTGCGGCGTCAATCAGCTCACCATGGCGCAACAAGATGGGCTTTGGCGCATTGTGTTCGGCATGGACACAAATGCGCCAAAGCAAACCTGTAGCGACTTCAAAGACCGTTATCTGTCAGGCTTGGATTAAGGCATACAATTGCCGGACCATTGGACAAAGATGCCAAACACTTCTCTCGTCCCGGTGTTGTAATCCACCAAGAGGGGTTTGTTTGCGGCGCCCGCACGCTCGAGCGTCGTGAGGATACGATCCCAGCGATTGGTTTCAAGCGTACTCGCCAAAGGCAAGGGGTCACCGTCAGGGATGTAACGAATGGCATTGCCCTCAAAGTTGAACGTCTTGTCACCGGACGAGGTTGCGACGACAAACGTTGTCGAAATCCGGTTCAGGCCTTGAACATTGTAGACTTGATGCTTGATACAGCCCGCGGCGCGCGCTTGTGCGGACTTTGTCACACCGTCCAGATTCAGCTGGGGCTGTTTGCCCGCCGGATTAATGACCTGCTCAGGCAGTTGAATTTCTTGAAGCTGCACGGGTTGTAGTTTTTGGGCATCCTGCGCGGTCGCAAGTCCTGTCGACGCCAAAGCAGCGACGACGAGTAATCGGATTCTCATATTCTTCCCTTTCGTGCCCCCCAGAATGGGAAGTGTATGCGCCCGCCAGCAAACGGTCTAGGGACGACGATGAAAAGGCGTGAACTCTATTGCTGGGTGACCTGGCAAGGCATAACCGGTCCATCATTGAAATAGTCTCGCATGGTAAAACTATTGGCGCTCGTTTGGGTCAATTCCAGCGTGATCATATCGGAATACACCCCTCCGACGAGCCAGGCTTCAACAAATTGATTCTCGCCCGTCAGGCGATACTGACCGAACGCCGTATTGATCACGCCTTCCCAATGGGTCGGCCCCCATTGTCCCATATCGGTGGTTTGTGAATTGGTGCCATCGCGGTCCTGCCACACAGTGACATCCTTATACCGCGTATAATTCATTTGCATCTGCGCCTCAGTGCCCTGAACGCTGCAAATTGCCGTGAAGCTGCCAGTTTCCTGAGCGGTTGCTGTGATTGCAGTCGCGCAACACAAAGCGGAACAGATGATGAAATGGCGCATGACTGTGGTCCCCTTCTTTTGCATGGATATGTAACCAGAGATTGTGGCGACGCGATGAAGGGTCGAAACAAATCACGATCATCCGCGCAGAGATTTCGAAAATCAGGGTGCTTCCGCGCCGCGTGTTTTCCGTTTAAGCATAACGCATGTACGACGTGTTCCTCAGTTATAAATCGGAGAGACGGCCTGCTGTTCGGCACCTGGCAAAAGTCTTGGAACTTTATGGCTATTCCGTTTGGTACGATCACAAGCTCGTCGCTGGCGCCGACTTTGCGCGACAGATTGATGATGTTCTCAAGAAATCAAAAGTTGTGATGCCGCTTTGGTGCAAACTGTCTGTCGAAAGCGATTGGGTGCTCGAAGAAGCGCATGTCGCGAAAGAACATGGCGCCATTCTGCCTGTCATGATCGAACAAATTCGGCTTCCGTTCGGCTTTACGCGATTAGATACAGTCGATCTAACCAGTTGGGATGCGTCGCCTCGGTCTCACACCATTGATCGACTGATTGACGAAGTTGCCAGAATGGTCAGCAAGTCACCAGCCATCGATTATGCCGGATTGCGGGCCTACGAAGAGTCCTGGCGCAATTTTGGCGCGCCCAACCTGGCCCAGTTCGCACTATCGGAAGCTGCCCGAGATGAGGTGGATGCGCCACGATCACACGCGCGCGCAGACAATCCAACGTCCAAGAGTACACAATCGACAATGGGCGAACGATCGGAGAGCAGCTCAACGGATAAATTTGACCAGTTTGGCGATGTGTTCTCGCAAATGTTTGGCGAGGGAAA
>JBCCDZ010000231.1:0-5296 GCA_039030525.1 Pseudomonadota bacterium
CCTGAAACACGCAAGTCCGACCGCGAAAACCCGGCTACATGCGGCGCAATCACTTGCCTCAGAATGCGTGCCAGCATCTGTCCGTGCACAAGCCCCTGGGCGATATGTCTTCACCTCTAATGTCCTAGTGCATCGTCATGTCCTGTCGGAAATCTCGTTTGACCCCGGGTTTCAAGGCTGGGGATGGGAAGACGTTGATTGGGGCCTGCGCGTCGCTGGGCAATTTCCGATTCTACACGTCGACAATGCCGCGACCCATCTGGGACTTGATCAAGATTCGACTCTGATCGGAAAATATGCCCGTTCGGTCGATAATTTCCTGCGCCTGATCGATCGCCACCCGGACGAAATGTCTGAAACCCCCCTTTACCGCGCAGCCAAGCGGCTAAGCGCAATGCCCGGGCTGGCGATCCTGATCCGAGTTTTCCGGGGTCTTGCCCGATTCCAAATACTGCCCATGCGCTTGCGGTTGTTGTCACTAAAATTGTTCCGTGCGGCAACTTATGGGGCCCGCTTGTGATCAGCGTCGTCGTGCCCACCTTCAACCGCCCCGATGGCTTGAAACGCGCAATCATGAGCGTGTTTCACCAAACGCTCGTCGCAGATGGATTTGATCTTATCATCGTCGACAACGCGCCGAATGGCTCAGCTGCAGAGGTCATTTCCGAGCTTCGCCGGGCCTGTCCGGAGACGATCAATTTCATAGCGTTGCACGAGCCTGCTGCCGGCGTCGCGAATGCAAGAAACTGCGCAATGCGGGCCGTCAAAACCAATCTTGTCGCGTTTCTTGATGATGATCAGTCAGCCCCGAAAACCTGGCTCGAAGCCTTGCTCGCGTCGCATCACAAATACCCGGCCGCGGTCACGTTTGGAGCGGTCAAGACAGTTTTGCCGACCGGCCAGCGGCGCCACCAAAGCTATTTCGAAGCCTTCTTTTCGCGAGAGCCCGATTTCGAGAACGGCTATATCGATGCCACATTCGGCTGCGGCAATGCGTTGATCGATTTCTCAAAAGTGCCAGGCCACGCGCCTTGGTTTGACGTCGCCATGAATGAAAGCGGCGGAGAAGATGACGTTTTGTTCGTGCGCATTCGAGACGCGTTTGGCCGTTTTGCATGGGCTGCTGACGCGCCGGTTTGGGAGCATCCACCGATCAGCCGCGTGGCCCTAAGCTATACGCTGAAACGCGCTTTCGCCTATGGCCAAGCGCCGATTACGCTGGCGCGAAAGAACGCTCAAAACCCGATCTTCGCAATTCTGTTCTGGATGCTGGTTGGCGCCGGCAAGATGCTTTGGCATGGCATTATCTGGCTCATGCTAAGTTTGGTCCGACACCCCAATCGCGCCTTTCAACTCGACCAGGCTGTTAGAGGCCTCGGCAAATTGATCTGGTGGATCGATTTACGCTTTTATGGCGCTGCGGCTCTGAAAACGAAGGCGCCTAGCTCTGCGCCCCAGCCCGCGCCAACGCTCTCGACAGGGACGGAACAGGCGTAACCGGGACAAGCTGTTTCGGACGCATGGTCAGTTTTGCAGCCAGTGCGACATAGATCAGCCAGACAATCGAATTCTGCTGTAGCGAAGCACTTTCAGATAGGCTGAACAGGAAGAATTGCGCGATAAAGGCGAGCGCGAACAGGCCTGTCCATGTGTTTATCGCGGCGAGGATGGCACGAGATGTCGTCATCAGAAAGTCGAGCGTCAGGAAAAACAGGCCGACAAAGCCCAAGGCAATGGTCACTTCGAGCCAGCCATTGTGCGCTGTTGGTGCATCCCATTGCAAAGCCTCGCGAAGCCAGTTGCCGGGCAGGCTTTCTGGCGCCCAGAAGGCGCCGTAACCATAGCCAAGCCAGGGACGTTGTTCGATATTCTCCGACAGCGCGATCCAAATATCCGTACGGCCTGTCAGCGTTGCATCGCGCCCGAGCAATTGGAATACCAGATCCGGCGCTATTAGGAAGACGGTGCCCGCCGCGAGCGCTGCAACCACGCCAACCCAAAGTGTTAGCAAGCCGAGCCGCACGCCTTGCTTCATCCAGATGCCCGCCGCCAAAATACCCAGACCGACCAGCAGACCGAGCAGCGAGCTTTTGGACGTGGACAGCAATACGAGCGCGACGCTCAATACCATTGTCCCGACCCATAACCATCGATATTTGCCGTCCATGATCGCCAGAAAGCCCGCAAAGATTGCCGCCCGCGCCATGTGCCCGCCAAGTTGGTTTTTCTCAAAATACAGGCCTTGCCAGGCGCCAATATGCACATCCTGCATTTGCCCGAATGAGGGCACCAGGATCGCTGTCAGGAAACTGATCGCAGCAACCAGAAGCCATGTCACTGCAAATGCGCGCAGCATGGTTTGCCAGCTATATCGCGTACCGATGTAGAGCCCTGCGAGCGTCGTCATCAGGATGGCGAAACTTCGGCGTGCCGATAATCCCGGGTCGATCGACCACAGAAAAGATAGCGTGCATATTGCCAGCAACGCCATCAAGAATGGCAAGCGAAAACAGACCCGCGCAATATCCTTGGCCTTCCACAGGACTCCCGCGAAGGCGACGGCATAAATTGGTAACCACAAAAACCGCAAGAACGGAGAGCCATCGACAGCGTCTTCGTCTGACAATAGGCGCGGCAAGAGCCCTTCGCTAAAGACCAGCAGGATGAGGATCAAAAGCACGAATTCCACCCGAGTGACCGGGCTATAGGCGGATACCGCCCTCGAATCAGGCGCCGAAGCGGTCAGCGAATTTGGCATCGCCGCGTATCCTGTTCATGACAATGCCGAGCACACGGCCGTTTTGCGCTTCCAATTCCTGGCGCGCGATTTCTATTTCTTGCGCCGTGGTCTGATCGGCTGTGACCACAAGGACAATGCCATCGACCTCAGACGCCATCGTCGCAGCCGCCGAAGAGCGCTCCAAAGCGGGCGCATCGACAATCGCCCAACTCGAAATTCCGCGCAGGGCTCGCCACCAGTTCGGTGCTTGTTGCGTACGAACTTTCTGACCTGATTTCAGTCGATCGCCGCGAAACCGCGTCACCAGAAGCGGTAAGCCGTCAATATCATGCGCGGTGAGAAGCTTGCTTTGACGCGCGCCGTCAACGCGCGGTGTAATGCGATAGATGGGCTCTTCTCGCAGCGACGCATCATAGGCTCGACCAGGTCGACCGACATCGCGCGCAAACCCATCCTGGAATCCCTGGAAGACCGGATTGCGGCGTAAATCAAGATCAACTATCCAGACGGGCTTGTCCGAGCGTCTGGCGGCAATGCAGGCAAAGCTGGCGGCCATGCTTGTGACGCCTTCGCCAGCGCCAACCGATGTAAACATGATCACCCGACCACCAGACGCAGGCGCGCTGACACGGGCAGTCGCCCGCCAAACCGGCTCCAGGTCTTCACGAAGGTCGCGCATAATGTGTCACGTCCAGACAGTCTTGAACCAGCGCTATCATGATCTTAGTTAACGGGATTTTGCAATTCGTAAGGATTAAGCCCGGCGAACAGCTCCGAGCACTGGTAGGCCTACGGTCTTTTGCAACGAGCTGGGGGTCGCAAAACCACGTTTCGAATAGGCCCTAAACAGGCCGAACATCAGCGCTGTAAATCCAGCAAACAACACGGATAAGATTGCGATGGGCAGTTTTAGACTACTGCCCTTAATCGGTACCGTCGGGGGCTCCGTAACTTTGACGCTGTCAGCTTCTTGCGCCGTAATGCCCGCAATCGTGCCTTCGCGCTGCTCTTGCTCAGCAATTGTGCGCACACTGGTTTCGATCAGGTCGCGATTGCGAAGCAACTCATTCCAGGTCGGTTCCAGCTGCGTGAACCGGTTGAGCTTGTCTTCAACCGCTCGCAATTGGCGCTGCAATTCAATCTCTTGCTCACGCAGGGACGCGGATTCTGCTTCGAAAGTGTTGGAGGAAGACTCCAGCGCTTGAAAAGTGGGGTTAGGGCCTCGGCGAACTGTTCCGACCGGGCGATCCTGCGCCGCGAGAAAGGCTCGCAATTCCGCGATCCGGCGATCGATCGCCTGAACGCGGCGGCTATCGGGCGTATAATTGACCAGCGCTTGATTGCGTTCAATTTCCAATTCGCGCAGTTGTTGAGCGCTTGAATCTTCTACATATAGATCGAGTTCTGGCGATGTTTCCGACAATTGGATTCGAGTTCGCGCCAATTGCCCCTGCACAGCGCTGGCGCGGGCCTGCACGGTGAACAACTCATTTGAGATGGCGGCATACAGGCTCTGGGCAGTTGATCGCTCGCTGGCAAAGTCCCGAACCTGATTTTCGGTCAGGAAGACACTGATAGCAGCTTCGGCATCGAGTAACTGGCCTTCAAAGCGCTTGCGTTCTGCGCGTAATTGATCAACCGGTCGACTGCCGAATAATTCCGCGCGGCGCTGCAAATAGACGGCCAGCGCGGCGTTCAGAATTTCCGCCGCGATTTGAGGGTCCTCATGCTTAAACCCAACAGAAATGATGTTCGAGTTCGGCGATGCACTGGCCCAGAAATTGTCCCTTAAGGCCGCAACGCCTTTTTGATATTGTTCAAATTCAATCGCATCTTTCATCGATGGATCGGCTCGCGCGAGTTGCTTGTCGCGCGCGACCGCGAGCTCAGGATAGATCCGATCCAGCGGAAACCGCGACAGTGTCCGCTCAGCCACCAATTGGGTCTGCAGGATCTCGAGTTCGCCCTGGATCACTTCCTGAATGCCAGGGCCCGGGTCAAAACTTGGATCGCTGAGGATTGAGCTGGAGCGAACCTCATCGCCAGACGTGACATAAAGCGCTGAGTGCGACTCATAAGTCTTGGGCATCTGAAACGCCGCGAACAGGCCGAGCGCAAAGATGGGCAGCCCAATCAGCAGCATCAGCCATTTTGCGCGCCACAATTGCAGCGCTAAATCAGCCATACCTAACCTGGGCCGCGCTGGCACATAGCCGGCATCGGTCTGCACGACCCCAGACGGGCCCCAGTCAGCGAAATCGGCCATTAGACACGGGCTCCGAGCGCTCTTTCCTTCGAATTCTTCATACAGGCTTGATACTTCCTTAAACATTAACGCAGACGGTCTGAACGGGTAAATTTATCGTTGAAAAGCACCATGAGTCGCCTGCTTTACCTTGCTCTGCTACCGTTGATGATCGCAGCGTGCCAATCCAGCGCGCCAGTCGCATCTACGGTGTTCCCGCAGAAAGAATGGCGCCATGAAGACGGCGCAGACGCCTTCTATTTGCTCGCTCCGGGCGATGAATTGGACATTATTGTTCACACGGCTCCTGA
>JBCCDZ010000232.1:0-5247 GCA_039030525.1 Pseudomonadota bacterium
ACTGGCATCGCGGCAGTCGATGTGATCGTAAGTATGACAGCCAAAATCATGCCCTTTCAGCTGTAAGTCTTGCAGATCTGCAGTCTCAAACATGCGTCCATATTCAGACGTCACTTTGCCTTCAAACGCGCCCGACACGTACCAGGTGGCGCGCCAATCGCGTTTCTCGATCATCGGTGCGGCCAGACGTGCCGCTGATTGCGGAAAGTCGTCAAAACACAGGCTGACATACTTTCCAGCCGGCATTATGCGGCTGCGTTTGTCAAAATTCTCGCACAGAATCTTATCAATTGCGCCGCCAATCTTCTGAGAAAGGTAACCAAGGTCCGCCATAAAACACCCAGAGTGGCCAATATTGCGGGGATCTTGCTGCAAGATGCGTTCCAGAGTTGAGTGTCTGAATTTTGCCGATCTGACGCGGACGGACCGGGCGCTTTGGACCAATTTTCAGGCGGCTGATCCCAGTTTGGCCAGCCCGTATTTTTCTGTTGGCTATTTTGATGCCGTCGAAGCGGTTCGACCGGGCATCAAAGTGATGCGGTTTTACGAGCATGAACGTCCAGCGGCGTACTGGCCGTTCCGCAAGGGTCCGTTCGGCACTGCGCGTCCTGTCGCCGGGTCGATGGACGATTTACATGGCATTATTGCCCATCCAACGGTTCGGCTTGACTTGGGTCAATCAGGCGTTCGGGAGAATGTCGGCGGCTATGCCTTCTCGGCTTTGCCGTTTCAGCAGCGCCGTCATGGCCTGGAAGGCCAATCTGGTGATGGCAATCAGGTGATTGACTTACGGGACGGATTTGATGCCTGGCAGGTGTCGCGGGCTGCGGAAAGTTCGAATTTTCGCCGCGAATGGCGCAAATCAGAGAAACTGCTGGCGGCGGACACAACGGTGGTGCGCCATGATGTCATCGACCCGCAGAGTTTCGATCGATTGATCGCCCTAAAACGCGAGGCCTATGCTGAAGCTGGGCATTTTGACATTTTTCAGCTGGATTGGACGCGATCGCTCCTCGGACACTTGAATAAGAGCAGTGATGAAAATGCGCGTGGGATCCTGTCCACATTGTCGATTCAAGGCGAAACCGCCGCCATCGCATACTGCATGCGGTCGACGACGGCATTGCATTATTGGTTTCCAGCTTATGAAGCCAAGTTTGCAAAACAAAAGCCGGGCCTCGCTTTGTTATTCTCACTGGCGAAATGGGCAGCGCTGGAAGGATTGCAGGAGGTCCATCTTGGCCTCGGCAATAGCCAGTATAAACGTCAGATGGCGAGCTGGATGATGCCCGTGCGCGCGGGCGCATTGGCCCTGTCGCCGGTTCAGCAATATGCGACCCAATTCACGGCTTGGGGAAATCGCATTGAAGATCGAAACCAGCTCTCAGCCATGCCTGCGAAATATGCCCGTAAGTATGAGCGGATGGCGCTTTCCGGCTTCTGGCGCGCCTGATTTTTAGGCAAATCTGCCTGTCATCAAAGATTCATCAGCGCCGGTTGCGCAAAAACCCAATGAAACCGGCACGTCTACATTTTCGCATATCTGCTTTCCCCAAATTCGCTTGTTAAGCGAGTGTTTTTCGAAAATTGTTGCAGTGCAGCACAGATGCAAAAGAGCTAAGTCCGAGATCTGGCCGGACATGAATAGGGCTTAAAGACAAAGACGTGCTGCGGGAGGAGTTTCTGGGCGGTTTTCGGACCGTCGCTAACTCAAAAAGGAACACTTACAATGCGTAAGACTGTTGCAACTCTAATCGCCGCTGCCGCTCTGGCAGCTCCTTTTGCCCAAGCTGAGGGTACTCCAATCACAGTACAGTTCACCTATGACGGCTCGTTGCTAGCAACGGAATCGGGTGCGAAATCCGTGCTGAAATCAATCAAAGAGCAAGCCACGGACGCTTGTTCATTCAAAGCACCCGTAACGGGCGTTCCGACGTATGACCGGGACTGCCGTGACGATCTGGTCAAAAAAGCGGTCGGCGAAATCCGCCTCGCTGCTTTGGAAGAAGGCCAAACCACGACTTACGTCTTTGCGTCTCTCGAAGCTGAGGCTGAGACGGTCGCACGCTAAGGCGTCGACAAGACCAATAAAGAACGGGCGGAGACAGAATGTCTTCGCTCGTTTTTTTGTGCCGGGGCAGGTCGTTTCCAATTTGGATTTTGACCGCGATCAAACGGCAGATCGATGGCTCAAAAATAATAACTAAATAGTTTGCTTATCGTTCAATGTTCTGTTATTGGAGGCCTTGATACGGATCGAAATCGCCAGGCTCGAACGAATAGCGAGCGCACATAAGGCCGAAACACGCATCTGTATCGCTGTGTAGTCCTCCCAGTCGGCCAATTGGCCGTCGCTGCTAAATATGGAATATTCCAATGCGTAAATCTCTTGCTACTCTCCTTGCTGTTACTGTGATTGCGGCGCCATTCGCCCAAGCCGAGCGCAACACTATCACTGTCGATCTGACCTATGATCGCGCGCTCCTCGAAACCGAATCGGGTGTTGAGCTGGTTCTGGCATCGCTCGAAGCACAAGCGAATGAAGCTTGTACATATGCTTCACCACTCGTGGGCACACCCAAGCAAGATTCGGTTTGCCGCGATGAACTCATGCAGAAGGCTGTTGCTGAAATTCGCCGTGTTTCTTTCGAAGAAGGTACCGCCGCAGCATCTGTCTTTGCCAGCGTGGAAAGCCCGGTCGCGATACCGGCTCAATAAATCGACAAACGATCAAAAAAGGGCGGTGATTTCGGTCACCGCCCTTTTCTTTGCTCAATATTTGAAGCGCGCTCTAAGCGACGCGCTCCACCATCATATGCTTGATCTTGGCAATGGCCTTGGCCGGGTTGAGCCCCTTAGGGCAGACCTGGGCGCAATTCATGATCGTATGACAACGATATAGCTTGAAGGGGTCTTCCAGATCATCCAGCCGCTCGCCTGTGGCTTCATCGCGGCTGTCGATCAGCCAACGATAAGCCTGCAACAAGGCCGCTGGCCCAAGATACTTGTCGCCATTCCACCAATAAGATGGGCAAGAGGTTGAACATGAGGCGCAGAGAATGCACTCATACAGGCCGTCCAGGTGTTCGCGATCTTCCTCGCTCTGAACCCATTCTTTTTCCGGTTCAGGCGTGTCGGTCTTGAGAAACGGCTGCACATAAGCGTGCTGGGCGTAGAAGTTCGTCAGATCCGGGATCAGATCCTTCACCACCGGCTGGCTTGGCAGCGGCGCAATGGTGATGAATGGGCCCGCAATTTCATCCCACCCACGGGTACAGGCGATCGTGTTCTGACCGCCAATATTCATCGCACATGATCCACACACACCTTCGCGGCAAGACCGGCGGAAGGCCAGGGTCGAGTCGATGTGGTTCTTGATATGGATCAGAACGTCCAGGATCATCGGCCCACATTTGTCCATATCGACAAAGTAAGTGTCCCAGCGCGGATTGCCGCCATCTTCCGGGCTATAGCGATAGATCTTGAATTTCTTGACCTTTTTCGCCCGTTCAGGCTTCGGCCAGGTTTTTCCCTTTTTCGGCGCAGAGCCTTTTGGAAGTGTCAGCTGTACCATGCGTTACTCCTAGTAGACCCGCTCTTTGGGTTTGATGTACTCGATTTCGTTCGACATCGTGTAATTGTGAACCGGGCGATAATCGATCTTCACGTCGCCGGCATCATCTGACCATGCCAGTGTGTGCATCATCCAATTCTCGTCATCGCGCTTGTCAAAGTCTTCGCGGGCATGCGCGCCGCGGCTTTCCTTGCGATTGGCAGCAGAATTCACGGTCACGGTCGCCTGGCCGATCAGATTATCAAATTCGAGCGCTTCCATCAGATCGGTATTCCAGATCAGGCCGCGATCATCGATGCGCATACTTGGCGTTTTCTGGTTGATCGCTTCAATCTTCTCAACGCCTTCATCAAGGACGTCACCGGTGCGGAACACGGCGCAATTATCCTGCATGGCTTTTTGCATTTCCAGGCGAAGATCTGCGACGCTGTGATCCCCATCGGCATTACGGATGCGGTCGAAGCGTGCGAGATGCGCATCCGTTTGGGTATCCGACAGCGTTGGTTGACCTGCGCCAGCCTCCAGCGTGGCCCCGCAGCGCAGACCCGCTGCGCGACCGAAGACGACCAGATCGATCAAAGAGTTTGAACCGAGACGGTTTGCCCCGTGCACGGAGACACAGGCGGCTTCACCGACCGCCATCAGGCCCTGAACGACCGCGTCAGGATTGCCGTCTTTCTTGGTCAGCACTTCACCGTGATAATTGGTTGGGATGCCGCCCATATTATAGTGGACCGTTGGCAGAACCGGAATCGGTTCGCGCGTCACATCGACACCTGCGAAGACTTTCGCGGTCTCTGAAATCCCAGGCAGGCGTGCCGCCAGCGTTTCGGCTGGCAAGTGTTCCAGATGCAGGAAGATATGATCCTTGTTCGGTCCAACGCCGCGGCCTTCGCGGATTTCGATGGTCATCGAGCGAGACACCATATCGCGCGGCGCGAGATCTTTCACACTTGGCGCATAGCGTTCCATAAAGCGCTCGCCTTCGGAATTGGTGAGATAGCCGCCCTCACCCCTAGCGCCTTCTGTAATCAGGCAGCCGGCGCCATAAATGCCGGTCGGGTGGAACTGAATGAATTCCATGTCCTGCAGCGGCAGACCCGCCCGCAATACCATGGCATTGCCATCGCCGGTACAGGTGTGCGCCGACGTACAGCTGAAGAAAGCACGACCATAGCCGCCCGTCGCCAGAATGACTTTCTGCGCCCGGAAACGGTGCAGGGTGCCATCATCGAGCTTCCAGGCGGTGACGCCTCGGCATACGCCTTCATCATCCATGATCAGGTCGAGGGCGAAATACTCAATGAAGAACTCAGTGTCTTCCTTCACGCACTGACCGTACAGCGTGTGCAGCATAGCGTGGCCCGTGCGGTCCGCTGCCGCGCAGGTGCGCTGAACCGGTGGGCCTGCGCCCATTTCCGTCGTGTGGCCGCCAAACGGACGCTGATAGATCTTGCCATCTTCGTTGCGGCTGAACGGCATGCCCCAATGTTCGAGTTCGTAGACCGCTGCGGGGGCTTCGCGAGCGAGATACTCAATCGCATCCTGGTCGCCGAGCCAATCGGAGCCTTTGACAGTGTCATACATGTGCCACTGCCACTCGTCCGGTCCCATATTACCGAGAGACGCGGCAATCCCGCCCTGCGCTGCCACAGTGTGAGAGCGGGTTGGAA
>JBCCDZ010000233.1:0-5247 GCA_039030525.1 Pseudomonadota bacterium
CGCAGCCCTGACGGCGTCGTCAAAAAACAGCTCGTAGAAGTCGCCCATGCGAAAAAACAGGAGTGCATCGTCATGCTGCGCCTTTATGGCAAGGTATTGTGCCATGAAGGGCGTTGGGGCTTTTGGCTTTTTCACGGTTCCAGCGGTGTCGGGCAAAGTCTTGCGAATCCTTGATCAGCGGTTTCGAATAAAGCAATCACAACGGCTTGTCCCCCCTTGCGGACACGCTTATGAGGCTCCAGAAATTCGAAAAGCCTCGAAAGGCGAATTGATCATGACCACCAAGCGTCCAAGCTTTACCGATCAGGAAGCGCTCGATTTCCACGCACAACCAACGCCTGGCAAAATCTCGATGATGCCGACCAAGCCGATGCAGACGCAGCGCGATCTGTCTCTCGCCTATAGTCCAGGCGTGGCGGTGCCGGTCGAAGCCATCGGGCGCGACCCTGATCTGGCATATGATTTTACCGCGAAAGGCAATATGGTTGCGGTGATTTCGAACGGAACAGCGATCCTGGGGCTCGGCGATCTCGGGGCGATGGCCTCCAAGCCCGTGATGGAAGGGAAATCCGTTCTTTTCAAACGCTTCGCCGATATAGACAGCTTTGATGTCGAGGTCGAAACCAAGGACATTGATGAATTCTGCACCGTGGTCCGAAATATCGGCGCGACCTGGGGCGGGATCAATCTCGAGGACATTGCCTCTCCTGAAGCCTTTATTATCGAGCAACGCTTGCGTGATGAGCTGGATATTCCAGTCTTTCACGATGACCAGCATGGCACGGCGATTATCGCAGCGGCGGGCATTATCAATGCCTGTGCGATTACCGAACGGCGGCTGGAAGACCTGACTGTGGCTGTATCCGGCGCGGGCGCAGCAGGACTGTCTGTGGCTGGGCTGATCCGGCATCTCGGCGTGAAGGCTGAAAACATCCTGATGTGTGACAGTCGCGGGGTTCTGTACGAAGGCCGGACTGAAAAGATGGACCAGTTCAAGTCTGCCTTTACCGTGAAAACCGATAAGCGCACCCTGGCCGAAGCCATGGAGGGTGCCGATTGTTTCCTCGGTCTGTCGGTCAAAGGCGCTGTAAGCCAGGACATGGTCAAGTCGATGGCCAAGAATCCGATCATCTTTGCGATGGCCAATCCCGACCCGGAGATCACACCGGAAGAAATCAAGGCAGTGCGCGGTGACGCGATTATCGCAACGGGTCGGTCCGACTATCCCAACCAGGTCAATAATGTGCTGGGCTTTCCTTATATTTTCCGTGGCGCGTTGGATGTCCGCGCGCGCGGCATCAATGAGGAAATGAAAGTGGCGGCGGCCCGGGCCCTGGCGGAACTGGCGCGCGAAGATGTGCCTGATGAAGTGGCCGCGGCCTATCATGGCGCGCGTCCGCAATTCGGCCGGGACTATATCATCCCGACGCCGTTTGATCCGCGTCTGATCAGCTTCATTCCGCCTTTCGTGGCCCAGGCGGCCATGGATACCGGCGTCGCGCGCAAGCCCATTGCTGATATGGAAGAGTATCGCCACTCTCTGGCGCGCCGTCTCGACCCCACAGCCTCATTCCTGCAGGGCGTGCAATCAGCTGTGCGGCGACAGCAAAAGCGCATCGTGTTTGCCGAAGGCGAAGAGCCGCAAGTTGTCCGCGCGGCCTGGACGTTTAAACAGCAAGGCCTTGGTCATCCTATCCTGATTGGCCGACAGGCTCAGGTCGAGCGCACGATGAAACAGATGGGCGTGCCAGAAGGGGCGCTTGAAATCGTCAATGCGCGCCTGTCCGACCGCAATGCCGACTATACCGATTATCTCTATGACCGCTTGCAGCGACGAGGCTATCTCAAGCGCGATGCGCAGCGTCTGGTCAATCAGGATCGCAACGTGTTTGGCAGCTGTATGCTGGCACATGGCGATGCCGACGGCATGGTCACGGGTGTGACGCGAAATTATGATGTCTGCCTGACCGATGTGCGTCTGTCGCTCGATCCGCTGCCAGACTCAGATGTGATCGGCATGTCGATGGTGATCAATCGTGGCAAAACCATTTTCATCGCAGATACGAGCGTCAATGAGCTGCCCAGCGGAGAGCAATTGGCCGGCATTGCCAAAGAAGCGGCGATGGCCGTGAAACGCCTCGGCTTCGTGCCGCGCGTAGCGTTTCTGTCTTACTCGACCTTTGGCAACCCGATGGGCGAACGGGCAGAGAAAGTCCGCGACGCTGTGGAAATTCTCGATGCCTGCGGGGATTGCGATTTTGAGTATGAAGGTGACATTGCCGCAGATGTCGCGCTGAACCCGATGCATAGGGTGCTGTACCCATTCTCGCGCTTGTCCGGTGAAGCCAATATCCTGGTCATGCCAGCCATTCATTCCGCCTCGATTTCAACCAAATTGCTTGAAGGTATGTCACGGGCGACGATTATCGGACCGGTCTTACTCGGCATGTCTAAATCTGTGCAGATTGCTTCGCTCGGCGCGACCGTCAACGATCTCGTCAATCTCGCGACAGTGGCGGCGTTCGATATTGATCGGGTGGGGTCTTAGGTTGTCTCTACGTCGGCCAAGGAAGCCGTCGGTGCACCGTATCGCAGCTGTCGCATCCATTCCAAAGCGACCAACACAACCGGTACCAAACCGATCCAGAATGTCGTGACAAAGACGGTGTAATAGCCGTCTGTCTCGATCAGTTCGCCAATCCAAGCGCGTCCCAGCGACCCAATGAGCATAGTCAGGGAAGCAAGTAGCGCGTATTGAACCGCGGCGTATTTCGGATTGACGATGGACGTCAGGAACGCCACTGACGCCACGCTAGCGAATCCAACGGCTAGGTTCTCGCCTGCAATTGCGCCCATCAGGCGCGTTAGCTCCGGCCGGTTTTCCAATCCGAAAATTGGCGGGATGAGATTGAGAACGTGATCCAATTGGGTCGCCGACAAGAACGCCGAAACCGTATTGCCTCCTTCGGATGGCAAAAACGTAGCTGTATCGGCAATATAGCGCCCAGCGGCGAGGTCAGCGAACAATAAATTTGTAGCTGCGGCGATCAGCGCGCCGATGAACAAGCACGGCATACGTCCTAAGAAGACCAATGCGAATGCGCCTAGTCCAGCGCCAGCGACAGTCATGATCACGCCGAATGTTTTAGAAGCGACAGCGACTTCATCATTGGTCATCCAAAGTGCGCCGAAGCGATCATCCAAATAGAAAAAGTATGCAAACGAGCCCCAAATCAAATCGGCAAATCGATAAGTCAGTATGAGTGCCAGGATCAGGATGAAGGCCCAGCCCAAACGCCGCACCAAATCCATAAGCGGAACGAGAACCGCGCCAAATACGGCATCCGCCGTTTTGGTCAGAACACTCTCTTCGGGGTACCGTAATGCATCCGTTGCCGCGCGTCGCAATAAGAATGTTGCGACCAGAGACGGAAGCATTACGGTGAGTCCCAAAACTATGGGTCCTTGACCGCGAATAAATCGCGACGGGCTCAACGGGCTTGTCGCCGCGCCCGCTTCGATTTGTTCTGGGCTTGGCATCGTGAACGTAAGGTAGCCCCACATATATGCCAGCAGTATGGAGATAGCGATGGCCCAACCAATCACTACGGTTGATGCCGTTTGAAGACGTAGCTTTGCCAGAATGTTGGATTCGCGCGCGAGTTCGCCGGCATTCTTGGTTTGCTGTGTTTTGGGCTCCGGCGCTACGAATGTGCCGAGCATCGAAACCAGCATTAACACGCCAAGTAATCCAATAGTTGTCGGCCAACCAATGCGGGCAGCCGCGACCAAAGCCAGCGCGCCCGTCAGCAAGCCTGCGATCCGGTATCCGAACTGGTATAGTGCCGACATCAAGTCGAGGTCTTCATCATCGCGCGCCACTTCAATGCGCCAAGCATCTAGGACGATATCGTGGGTTGCGGACAAAAGTGCGATCGCCAATGCGACAACCGCCACCAGCCCTAAAGACTCCACCGGGTTGGTGAATGATAAAAGGACGATGAGTGCTGCAATGCCGACCTGGAAAGTGATGAGCCAGCTGCGACGAGCGCCAAAGGGCGTTTTTATTGGATGGCTGGCCTTTTGGAAACCAGGAGCCCACATGAATTTGAAGCTGTAAGCCAGGATAATGAAAGACAAGACGCCAGCTTGCGAGACGTCGACCTTTGCCTCTGTGAACCATGCGTTTAAAGTCCCGATGACGACGCCATAAGGGATCCCGGCCGCGAAGGAGAGCAAAAGCATGGCCGCCATGCGGCGGTCGCGCAACGCCTTGAAGGCTCGAAATAGGCGCGGTGGAGGTTTTACCTCGGCTTCTGCCGCCGCCTCGCTCACGCTGCGCCCACTTGCGATGGCATGTCGATCCATTTGAACGCCAGCTGCCTCAGGGCTTCCGCTTCAAGCGGCTTTGCGGCGACGCCATTGGCGCCTGCCTGTCGTGCGCGTTTTTCGATTTCCGGATTAATCTCGGCTGAAACAGCAATCACCGGCACCGGGTTGCCGCTGGCGCGCAGTCGTTTGGTCGCTTCAAAGCCATCCATGATTGGCATACGCAGATCCATCAAAATCAAGTCTGGACTGATTTGCTCGACGGCGTCGAGCGCTTCGCGTCCCGTCGATGCCACGGTGACGGCGAATCCTGACGATTCCAAGGCACGTCGTGCGATCAGGCCATTAATCGGATTGTCGTCAGCGATCAGAACGTGCCCGGACCCGGATTCCGATGTTTCTGTCTCGCCGGCTTGTCCACCGGCAATTGCCAGGCCGACGCGCTCGATCACCGACGCGGCGCGTAGTGGGCGGATGAGCCAGCCTGCAGCGCCAATGGTACGGAACCGGGGCATCTCTGCGCGATCTTCATGGCGGAGCACGATCAGGGTAGGAGCTGCGCGGCACAAGGTTTTCAATGTGCGCTCGGGCAAGTCAGCGTTAGCCAGAATAAGTTTGGGATCCGCTTGCAAAGCCGCTTCTGGCGGTGCCATGTTCAGCACGTTGGCCCCGGCTCGCGCGAGTGTGGCCGTGGCAGACAATGCAGTGCCGACAGGTAAGCCGACCATGGCGATACGACCTTCGATCGCATCATTGGCTGGAAAGCGTTCTTTCGGGGCGACTTTTTTGGAAGGCAGGCGGACACGGAAACATGTGCCAATGCCGACAGCGCTGGAAATCATGATTTCCCCGCCCATGGCATCGCAAATGCGTTTGACGATGGCGAGGCCAAGCCCGACGCCGCCATCCTTTTGCGCG
>JBCCDZ010000234.1:0-5239 GCA_039030525.1 Pseudomonadota bacterium
CGTACACGCATGTAAATGCCCTCACGCTCGCCCACGCGCCGTTCGACCAATAGGCGTGCCACCTGATGATCGTCTTCAAATGCATTGCCGGTCAGGCTATCGAGCAGGGCTTTGGCAAGATTGTCGAGATCCATCCACGGTGCGTCGCCCGTATATTCCATCACGATATGTACATCATAGTCGCCATAGCCTGGGCGCAGGCGCGTAAAATCCTTGCGGAAAAATTCACGAAAGAGCTGTTTGTAATAGCGCGTCTGCGTGGTCAGGCCATAGCAGCGCACTTCCAGCGCACCCTCCTCGGTAATCCTGCCGCGGACTTTGCCATTCTTGATCCAGTCATCCACCCCTAGCGCACCCAGCCTGCGCTTTCGCGTTTGACCACATCTTCAATAACATCGATCGCGCCTTCGCTATCGTTCAGGCAGGGAATGACAGAATATTGCTCACCGCCCGCCTCGAGGAATGAATCTCGCCCTTCCATGGCCAGCTCTTCAAGCGTCTCGAGACAATCGGAAATGAAAGCCGGCGATACGATAACGACCTTTTTGGCGCCTTCTGCTGGCAAGGCTTCCAACGTTTTGTCCGTATACGGCTTAAGCCATTCGGTCGGGCCGAACCGGCTTTGAAAAGTGGTCATCGCAAAGCCGTCAGTCCAGCCGAGTTTTTCTGCCACCAGTCGCGTCGTCTTATGGCAATGGCAATGATACGGATCGCCTTTGTCGAGATAGGCTTGCGGCACGCCGTGATAGGACATCAGAACCTTGTCCGGCGAGAAATCGAGGCCGGCAATGTGGCGATCTATGCTCTTAGCGAGGGCCTCAATATAGGCTGGCTGATCATGGAAACTCGCAGCCGTCCGAACTGCTGGTTGCCAGCGCATTTTGGCCAGCACCTTGAACGTACGATCGCAAACACTGGCCGTCGTCGCGGCTGAATATTGCGGGTAAAGCGGCACCACACAAATCCGATCGCAGCCCTGCTCTTTCAAGCCAGCAATTTTCGAAGCAATGCTGGGATTGCCATAATTCATGGCGAAATCGACGATCAGATCTTCGCTACCAATCCGCGCGCGAAGCGCCTCGGCTTGCCGCTTGGTATAGACCAGCAGCGGTGAGCCTTCATCGGTCCAGATTTTCTTATAGGCGCGCCCAGATTTGCTTGGACGAAAGGTCAGGATCGGCCCCTGTAGAATCAACTGCCAGATCGGTTGCGGCACTTCGATCACTCGCGGGTCCGACAGAAACTCGGATAGATATCTGCGCATTGACCAATAATCGGTGCCATCCGGCGTTCCGAGATTGACCAACAGTACGCCGACTTTGCCTTGAACGACAGTCGGGTGACGATCTGGCAGCGGGCCAATTGCGCCGGGAATCGGAATTGAGCGTGTCATCGTATCGGGCATTAGAACATCCTTTGCCCGCTTATTTAAGTCGGACTCTGGATAAGCAAACCATACAAAGGCACGCCGCGCCACACGGGCCGATAGTTGCAATCGCAATTTTTTAGATTCCGATGTGGACTCTTGGCTGAGCGAGCGGCAATGTTAACCAAATTTTTAGGGAGACATACGGATGCCAAGCGCATTAAAACTTGCAGTCACAGGCACGATTGCAGGACTGGTTCTGCAATCCGCAAATGCTCAAACTTTACTGCTCGGTGACCCCGCGATTCACCAGGACAAGATCGCGTTCGTCTATGCGGGTGACATCTATACTGCCAATCGCGATGGCTCTGATCCGCACCGTTTGACCAGCCATGCCGCGGACGAAACCGGTCCGGTCTTCTCGCCAGATGGAACACGCATTGCGTATAGTGCCAATTATCAGGGCAATACTGATGTCTATTCGATTTCGGTCAATGGCGGACAGCCGAGCCGCCACACGTTTCATCCTGGTAATGACACCGCGATTGACTGGTCGACCAATGGCGAACAGATCGCGTTCATTTCTGCACGGCAAAGACTGAGCGGTCGCTCGGGTCAACTCTATCATGTCTCCGTCAATGGCGGTTTGCCCGAATTACAGATGCAGGCTCGCATCTTCCGCGGCGCCTATAATGGCAATGGTCGGCAATTCGCCGCTATCCCATTCGGGCCGGCTTATAATGGGCTTTATGGCGGTAGCTCTGGCTGGAAAGGCTATCGCGGTGGGTCCACGCCATCGATCCAGATTATGGATTTGCGGCGCAATCGCGTGAATTACATTCCGGGCGAACGGGTCAATGATATTGAGCCGATGTGGGTCGGCAATCAGGTCTATTTCATGTCGGATCGCGACGCTGAAATTTTCAATCTGCATCGCTATGATCCAGGGTCCGGCACCGTCACCAAGGTCTCGAATGAAGCGGTCTGGGATATCCGAGCCGCGGACGTCTTCGGCAATCAGATCATTTACGAGGCGGGCGGCGCGCTCAAGATCTTTGATACGGATACAGGCGCGACAAACCAATTGTCGATCTCTCTGTCGCCAGATCTGCCGCAACTACAATCTAGCTGGACCAATGTCGCTGGACAGATTAGCGGGGCGGATCTCTCTAAATCCGGCAAGCGCGTCTTGATCACCGCCCGCGGTGAAGTTTTCAGCGTCCCGGTCAAGGACGGTTCGACGCGTAATATTTCGGATAGCAGCGGCGTGCGGGAATATACCGGCACCTGGTCTCCTGATGGTCAGAAACTGGCCTACATTGTCGAAGCCGATCGCAAACAGCATCTGGTCATCGAAGACCAGGACGGGCTTGGTGAGATGGCGCGCTTCGATCTCGGCGATCACTTCTACACCCTGCTCGATTGGGGCGGCGAAGGGGATCACATTATTTATCGCGACAATCACCTCAAACTGTTCGCTCTGAATACGGAAAGCGGTGAACGACGTCAGATCTCTGAAGACACGCGCCGACAATGGGGCTTTGGGGGTACCGAGGTGAGCACCTCACCGAATGGTGAGTGGCTGGCTTATACGCGCGAGGAAGCCAATTTCAATCGCAATGTCTATCTCTACAATTTCGACAATGGTCGCAGTACCCTGCTGACCGATGGCATGGCTGATTCTGGTGCCCCAACCTTCAACGAGGATGGGACGCTGCTCTATTTCACGGCGTCGACCAATGCCGGGTCAACGCATGTCGGCCTGGACATGACGACCCAGGAACGGCCGTATCGCGCAGGCATTTATGTCGCCGTATTGACGGAAGACGGCTTGTCGCCGCTGGCCCCAAAAGCGGGCGATGAAGAGGCCAAGGAAGAGGATGAAAGCGACGAGGACGAGGCGGAAGAGGTCGATCTCGTTTATGATCTCGCTGGTGCGCGCGGCCGCATTCAAGCGCTCCCGGTAGAGCAAGCGCAATACTCGAACCTCGCTGTCGGCAAATCCGGCAGCCTGTATTACATCAAGAGTGTGCAGCCCGGTGTTGCAATCACGCCGCCCGGCCAGAACCTGCAGGCCGATGCAGAATTCATCACGTTCAGTTTTGAAGACCGCGAAGCTTCAACCTTAACCAAAGGCGTCACTGCGTTCTCGCTCAGCGCCGATGGCGAACATGCTCTGGTGCGCAAGTCTGACGGTTCGCTGGCCACTGGCAAATTGGGCGACAAGTTTGACAGCAAACCGGTCCAGACCGGCGACCTGCAATTGTGGATCGACCCCCGCAAGGAGTGGCGTCAGATTTTCGATGATGTCTGGCGTATGGAAGCTGAGTATTTCTATGATCCAGACCTGCACGGGCTCGACTGGCAAAGCGTCTATGATCGCTACCTGCCTTTGCTGGATCATGTCGGGCGCCGTGAAGATCTCAATCGGTTGATGACTGAGATGATCGCTGAAATACAAGTCGGTCATAATCGGCTTGGGGGCGGCGATATTGAGCGTCCATCTGGTCCGCAAATCGGCCTGCTTGGCGCCGATCTCGCCATTCGCAATGGACGCCATCAGATCAGTCGGATCTATACAGGCGAGAACTGGAACCCGAATGTGCAGGGCCCGCTCGCCATACCCGGATTGGATGTCTCTGAAGGCGATTATATCATTGCTATCAATGGCCGCGATCTCGGCCAGGGGTCGAACATATTCGAACACCTGGCGGGCACCGTCGGCAAGCAGGTCACGTTGACCGTGTCAGACCGGGCCAATGGCCGCAATCCGCGAGAGATTGTGGTCGAACCGACCGAAAATGAGTTCCTCATGCGCCTCTGGGCCTGGATAGAAGGTAATCGCAAAGCCGTGGATGAGGCCACAGATGGCCGCGTTGGCTATGTCTATCTGCCGAATACAGCCGGGGCCGGTTACACGCTGTTCAATCGCATGTTCTTTTCGCAAACCGACAAGGATGCGATGATTATCGACGAGCGCTCAAATGGCGGTGGCCAGGCGGCCAATTATATTACTGATGTGCTCAGCCGAACTTACCTGTCAGGCTGGAAAGATCGTGACGGCCTGATCTTCAATACGCCGGGCGGCGCCATGTTCGGCCCGAAACTGATGTTGATCGACCAGGATGCGGGCAGCGGCGGCGATTTCTTGCCTTACAGCTTCCGGCAAATGGAGATTGGCACGCTCATGGGCACGCGCACCTGGGGCGGCTTGATCGGTATATCGGCCAATCCCGGTCTGGTTGATGGCGGTTTCCTGGTGGTCCCGTTTTTCCGCTTCTTCGACAGCGATTATGAATGGTCCGTCGAGAATGAGGGGGTCGCGCCGGACATCGAGGTGGCGCTCGACCCAACGCTGACCAATCACGGACGAGATGCGCAACTGGAAGCGGCGATTGCAGAAGTCCTGCGCCAGTTGGAATCCAATCCAAGCCCGGTGCCGACACAAGCGCCCGCGTATCCAACCGAGCTGGGAGAATAGATAAAAAGCAGACCGCCGATACAGGCGGTCTGTGCTACCGATTGGGAGAGGGAGCGAATAAATGGCCATAAGACGATTTGCGATCGCCGCGCTGAGCGTGGCGACGGTATTCGGGTGCGCCACCACAGCACCGACTGAGATCACTGCAATTACCGGCGGAACGGTGATTGACGGACAAGGCGGTATTCCGATCGAGAATGGTATCATTCTGATTGAGGATGACCGAATTCTCGCTGTCGGCGCCGAAGGCGATGTCAGCATCCCCAACGGGGCTACGCTTATCGATGTCAGCGGCAAGACTGTGATGCCGGGCCTGGTCGATGTGCATGTGCATTTCGACATTCTCGGCCATGCCAATTACGCCCATTGGTTCGGCGAATATGAAGACCGGA
>JBCCDZ010000235.1:0-5162 GCA_039030525.1 Pseudomonadota bacterium
GTGCCGATCGACGAAGCTCGGACGCTTCTGCACAAGCATCGCATTGAGCGCCTGGTGATCGTCGACGCTGGTGGCAATTGCATTGGCCTGCTGACGGTCAAGGATATGGACAAAGCTGCAGTCAATCCAAATGCCGCTAAAGATGATGGCGGACGGTTACGCGTCGCCGCGGCCTCGACAGTCGGGGATGCTGGGTTCGAGCGCACGCAAGCCTTGATCGAAGCCGGCGCGGATGCCGTGATCATCGACACTGCGCATGGCCATTCCAAAGCGGTTGGTGAAGCGGTCACGCGGGCCAAAAAAATCTCTAACGCAGTCCAGATCATCGCCGGCAATGTGGCGACAGCAGAAGCAACGAAAGCGCTGATTGATGCCGGCGCAGATGCCGTGAAAGTCGGGATTGGGCCTGGATCAATCTGCACCACACGGATCGTGGCTGGTGTCGGTGTGCCTCAGCTGACGGCAATTGAAGATTGCGCCAATGCGGCGAATGTCTCCGGCGTCCCCGTGATCGCAGATGGCGGCATCAAATTTTCCGGTGATTTCGCGAAAGCGCTGGCGGCAGGCGCGTCTACGGCGATGATGGGCTCAATGTTCGCTGGTACAGAAGAAGCCCCTGGCGAAGTGTTCCTCTATCAAGGGCGGTCTTACAAAGCCTATCGCGGCATGGGCAGTCTTGGCGCGATGGCGCGTGGGTCGGCGGATCGATATTTCCAAAAAGATGCGGCGAGCGATAAGCTTGTGCCTGAAGGGATTGAAGGGCAGGTGCCGTTCAAGGGTCCGATCGGACCGATTGTACACCAGATGGTGGGCGGACTGCGCGCAGCCATGGGCTATGTCGGCGCGCCAACCATGGCCGAGCTGCATGCGCGGGCTGAGTTCGTTCAAATCACCGGCGCCGGGCTGAATGAGAGCCATGTCCACGATGTCCAGATGACACGCGAAGCGCCGAATTACTCGCTAAGTCGAGGCTAAAGGCGTCCGCCACATCGGTTCCATAACTGGGCTGCCATCGCCATCAATGTCGAAGACCCCCATCCGCTCAAAGCCGTGCGCGCCGTAAAAGCCGCTATTGGCTGGATTGGAATTCTCGAGATAGACCGGCATCCCCGCCGTGTCGCAAGCCGCCAGGATCGGGGCGAGTAACCCTTTGCCGACGCCCTTGCCCCGCGCCGCCGCCGTGGTGCCGATTGTGAATAGATACATGTGTGGGTCTTTGGGATGCCAGTCTTGCATTAATTCAGACAATGCCATGCCGCGCTTAATCGCGCCCGGTGTGCCATGCCGCAATTGGCCGAGCGCGAACTTTGCCAGTCCCATTTGGCTGGGCGCCGCTTTCACGTCCGGCGGCATCCACATGGTCGCGCCGCCCGCCGGGTGCAGATAGCAATCGCCAGCGGGCAAGTACATTTCCCGCGCCATGACGCGAAACATCGACCGAATCGAACTGGCCTTGCCGAAAACATATTGATTGACCGGATCCGTCGCAAAGGCTTCGGCCGTTATATCGGCAACGGATCTCCACTGCGCCGGGTTTGCCCGGGTAAGATCAGAGTCGGAAAGATCGATATTCATGAGGCGAGTGTCTGCGGCGCAAAGCCAGAAGGCAAGGGGGATGTCGGGATTTCATCGGCGATAAGGCTCGGCTACCGATAACCCGCGCCGTGAAGCTGCAAAAAACGCGTTTGTGCGGCCAAAGGAGGTTGCAAGCGCAAACGCGCTTGTATATATCCGCCTCTCGAACAGTGCGCTCCCTTCGTCTATCGGTTAGGACGCCAGGTTTTCAACCTGGAAAGAGGGGTTCGATTCCCCTAGGGAGTGCCATTCTTCTCAGACCCGCTTCATCTCATTGAAACGCGAACCTTCGTCGCTCGCATTCAGCGATCACGATGCGCTAACCTATCCCGGTCGACATCAGCAAACGCGCCACCGACTTTGAACAGGCTGTATCCATCAGCTTCGATCATTTCGCGCACTTCCACATTTGTGTCATCTGCCGATCGAGCACGCGTAAAACGCCATTCTTCGGGGGTTGTGTCTGGTGGAAAACCTTTGGACTTGCGAATGACCAAACGCCATAGGGGAACAGTTTTGTGGACATGAAACAGGTATTCAAGCTCGTCTTTCATGGGCAACATCCATAGCGGTCTATACTCATCGTCTCAACGTCTGTGTCTGGTCTATATTTGCAGCGAAGAGTGCCTCTTTTACCACGGCTGATTGATTTTCTGTCCGTTCGCTGACCAAAGCTGCGTGACAGAACGGGCCTCTAAGGTTAACAAAATGTGTAATTGGGGGTGGGCCCATGGGTAACGCGGCTGAACAGGTAGCGAAATTGAGTGCAGAGGCAGGTGTGCGCCTTATTGGTCGTGTCAAATGGTTTGATACGGTCAAAGGCTACGGTTTTGTTGTTCCGGAATCGGTTGAGGGTGTGATCCTCCACCAGGATGTGATGCTGCACGTCTCGTGTTTGCGCGCGTTCGGCGAAAGCTCTGCCGACGAAGGCGCCCGCATTGTTTGCGATATTGTCGAACGTGAACGTGGCTGGCAGGTCATGAACATTATGGAAATGGATCGCCCGAAAGCGTCAGTCATGCGCGATCAGGGTGAAGCCATTGTATTTGAACGCGTTATTGTGAAATGGTTCAATGCCGCGCAAGGCTTTGGCTTTGTTAATCGACCGAATGATGCGGCCGATATCTTTGTCCATATCTCTGTCTTGCGCAAAGCGGGCATCGACTCGCTTGAACCCGGGACTGAACTCGACATTGTCGCCGGTCGCGGTCAAAAAGGCGAAAATGTCATTGTCGTGAAAAAATAGCGCTGGCCTGAGGCTGTTGCTTGCGGCGCGCAAATCACACGGCTAGACAAGTCGCATGAAACGAATTTCGATTACCTTTCTCGCCAGTCTCGCAGCATTTGCGGCGCCGGCAATGGCCGACCCGATGGAGGTCACGCCATTGAGCATCGTCAGCGCAGAGACCACACATGAATTCACGGTTGAGGTTGCAAACGATCGCGATGAGATCAGCTTCGGCCTGATGGAGCGCGAGAATCTCGACGCTGACAAGGGTATGTTGTTCGACTTCAACCCACCGCGCGAACCGGCTATGTTCATGAAGAACACATTGATTCCATTGGATATGATTTTCATTGCTGATGATGGCAGTATTGAAATGATTGCGCGCAATACGGTTCCCGGATCTCTGCGCACGATTTCACCAGGTGTGCCCGTCCGCGCCGTGCTGGAAATTAGTGGCGGTCAAGCCGCTGCGCTGGGCATTTTGCCGGGCGACACGGTTCAACACCCTCTATTCGGAAATCTCGACGCCGAAACACCGGCAGAATAGTCTCGCATGCGCGAAGAGGACCTGCCCGCACACCTGATTGTGCCGGACGGTTTCGCGCTTTCGAAATCGCGCGGGGCGTTTTCCAACCATAATGGTCCGGTTTATGAAGCCAGCGGCGAGGATGATGTCCGTAGCGGACTGTTCGTCCTCGACCGGCATTGCAACAGCATGGGTTTTCTGCACGGCGGCATGGCCAGCGCCTTTGCGGACCGATCGCTTGCCATGGCGGTCTGGGCCGAAACCAGGCGGGCGTCTGTAACCTTGAAGCTGACGCTGCATTTTCTCGAAACGGTGCGATTGCACAACTGGCTGGAAGCGCACCCGCGGGTGATTAGCAGCGCGCATGACCTGGTCCAGGTGACCGCCGATCTGTTGATCAATGGCGAGAAACTTGCCGCGCGCGCAGATGCGACATTCAGAACACTGCGAAGACGGCAAAAACAGGGTTGAAACCCCAAAAACCGACAGTATACCGGGAGGCCGGAGCGTGGCGCAGCCTGGTAGCGCATCTGGTTTGGGACCAGAGGGTCGTAGGTTCGAATCCTATCGCTCCGACCAAATTCTTCTTTCGGAGATGGTCACATGGACGCCCGTATCTACAAGCCTGCGAAGACTGCCATGCAATCTGGCCGCGGCAAGACCAAGGATTGGGTGCTCGAATTCGTCTCCGGAGGCAAACGGTCGAGCGACCCAGTTATGGGTTGGACCAGTATTGACGATACCACCGGCCAGGTTCGATTGCACTTTGACAGTCGCGAACAGGCCATCGCCTATGCCAAGCGCGAAGGTCTGACATTTGCGGTTGAAGAGGCGCGCGATGTCAAACGTCTGGTGAAATCCTATTCAGAGAATTTCTCAGCCGACCGCAAGCAACCCTGGACGCATTAAACGAAACTCGGCCCAGAGCCGAAATTTCCAAGATTCGGCAAGGCCGCCGCGATTTCTGCCTCGTTCAACCCAAACCAGCGCCCGAGCGGCTCAGCAAATTGCTCGACAGACGTTGTCGGGATAAGACGACCGCTGCCAGCATCCTGATCATGGCCAAGGTCAAATGGCGGCATGTCGCCATAGATCTGGCCACCCTGGACCGCATCTCCGATCACGAAGTGGTGGCTTCCCCAGCCATGATCCGTGCCGTCTCCATTGATCGCCAGCGTGCGCCCGAAGTCGGAGGCCGTGAAGAGCGTTACATCGCTGCCGAGACCGAGCTCCTGCATGGCTTGGTAGAATGCGACGACGCCGCCATCGATTTCGGTTTGCAATCCGGGCAGGTCATTGGCCTGATTGGAATGCGTATCAAAACCTCCAATGGCAACGAAGAACACTTGTCGGTTGACCAGAAGCGCGTCGCGAATGGCGATTGTATTGGCAACTGCCTGCAATTGCTGGCCGAGGAAGTTTCCTGGGAACTCTGTTGCAAAAGGTTGAATGGATTCAAAGGCTTCGTTGAAGGTTTCATTCGTGGTCAAGGCGGTGCGCATGGCATTGGCGACGTCTCGATCGATGAGATTTGAGCTTTCAAAATCCATCGCCTCGAAATGGTCGCGCAGCTTCTCATAGATTTCAGATTGCGGACCGCCATCATTATTGGCGAAGAAATTCAGGGCATCAATTTCTGGCGCACCGTCGAGGCCGATCTGATAGGGACGGGCATCCGCGCCAGTCAAGAACAGCTCATTGCCAAGACTGGTAATGGTGGAGAATTCCTGGCTGCCCGAGTCATCGATGTCATCCCTCATGGCACGAGGAGCGTGCTCATCGGCTCGCCGGATCTGCAGCAGATCAGCAGAGTCATCGTATCCGAATTTTCCA
>JBCCDZ010000236.1:0-5157 GCA_039030525.1 Pseudomonadota bacterium
CGCTCGCGCCCGTAATCGGTGAATTGGCGGCAAAGGAAATTCTCAGCGGCACGCAGGCGACCGGCATTGAAGCCTACCGACCGGATCGAGACTTTGAGGTGGTGCGCCGCTATTAGTGCGCGGCGTCCAGCGCTGGAAAATCAGGCTCAGCATCGCCTGTTTTCCATTGCGGGTATTTCGGCATCACAGACTTGAACAGTGCACTTCCGAGATGCGTTTCGAGCCAGCGCTGCAAGCGCGGTAGCGGTAACGCGTCGAACCAGGTGCGGTCGGTATTTGCGAATTGTCTCACAAACGGAAAGATCGCGATATCCGCATAGCTGACACGGGTACCGAACAAGTTTTGGCGGTCTTGCAATTGTGCATCCAGCCTTTGCAAAAACCCCAGGCCCAAGGCTCTCTGCTCGTCGCGCACAATGCCTTCAGCGTCATATCTGTTTGGGTATTTGTAGCGGTCTAGCGCGTGCTTGAACGGGCCATCACACTCAGCCACCAGAGCGTCCATCTCGGCACGTGTTTCACGTTCGGGGCTCAACCAAGCAGCGGCATCATTCTGTGCCAGGGCCCAGGCCATGACATCAAGGCTTTCTTCAATCACGCGTCCGTCTGGTTCGACGATGACCGGCACTGTGCCTTTGGGGGAGGTATTGAGCATCTCTTGCGGTTTGTCGCGCAGCACCACTTCGCGCAAGCGACAGACAATACCTGCCTGTGCAATCGCCATCCGTGCACGCATCGCATACGGGCAGCGGCGGAAAGAATATAGGATCGGTTGGGTTTGGCTCACGCCGGCGCTTTCTTTCTTGGGCTCATGATGACTTCATCCCCGATATGGGTTTCCCCTCGCGCTTTGGCCAGTCGGACTTGCTTTTGACGCTCGCGCAGCGCTGCCATTTTGGCGTCGGTGAACGTCCCATAGCAGCGTGGACAAGAGACGCCGTCTTCGAAATGCGCGTGAGCGCGATCTTCGGCGCTAATCGGGTAGCGGCAGGCATGGCAAAGCTGATAATCGCCAACCTGCAACCCATGACCCACGCTGACGCGCTCATCAAAGACGAAACACTCGCCTTTCCAAAGGCTTTGTTCTTGAGGGACGGTCTCGAGATATTTCAGAATGCCGCCTTGCAGGTGGAAGACATCATCAATGCCGAGCGATTTAACGTAAGATGTCGATTTTTCACAGCGGATGCCGCCGGTGCAGAACATGGCGATTTTCGGCGTTCGGTCTTGCGCCGCAAGCTTAGCACGGAAGGTTTCAAACCATTCGGGGAACTCGCGAAAAGTCTCAGTCTCCGGATCGATGGCGCCCTGGAAGGTGCCGAGCGCGACTTCATAATCATTGCGCGTGTCGATGACGACCGTATCGGGGTCTGTGATCAGATCGTTCCAGTCCTCAGGTTTGACATAAGCGCCAACCAGGCAGGACGGATCTGTACCGGGGACGCCCATGGTGACAATTTCGTTCTTGAGCCGAACTTTCAGGCGCAGAAACGGCATCGCTTCTGCCGGACTGTCTTTCCATTCCAGTGTTTCGCAGCCGGGCAGGGCGCAAATGGCCTCGAGCGCCTGGTCTACCGCGTCGGGCGTGCCCGCGATCGTCCCGTTCACGCCTTCTGTGGCGAGCAGGATTGTGCCTTTGATGCCAAGTTGCGACAGGCGCTCGAATAGCGGCTCGCGCAAGGCTTCCGGGTCCTCAAACGCAACAAATTTGTACAGGGCGGTGACACGTATATTCGACATTGGCGGGCTTATGCCAGAACTGAGCGCGAGAGAAAAGTCAGGGCATTCACGTGGTGTCGAATAAAGATTCGAGATCGACGTTGCCTTGTCTTTGACAAAATCGCCCTCTATAGCCGCAATCTCTGTCAACCTGATCAATCAAGGAGGGGTGCATGCAGACCAAGACCGCAAATCAAAATCACCCCGGACCCTTTCCAATGGGCAATTCTAGACCGGGGCGCACATGCGCTCCTATTCGCATGCGGTTTTGCGACCGCGAACCCCATACTCAAACTCGGCCGGAAAGGCTGGCAGGAGGCCCTCATGCGTGAGGATATGTTTAAAGTCATTGTCGAGCGTCCGCGCTGGGGTAGTCGGCATGCGCCGGCGGCAAAGCTGCGCCATGACAAAGTTCCAGGCCGCAAGCGCGCAACGGGTCGCCGTCAAGCGCTTGAGCAAATCGGCTATACCAAATGCCTGAATGAGAACCTGGCGCCTCTCAAGCGCTATCTCATGAAACAGGTCGGTCGGCCGTGGGACAAAGTCTATAGCGAAATCAGCGAGCATCTCGATACTGGAAGCACGGTGAAACAGCACGTCCGGGACCATCTGACCGATTTCATCTTGGTCAACGTCACGGTCGCCAGCGATGGCAGCTTTATGTCTGCCCATAAGTGGTGGGGGCCAACCTCACCAGAAAACTGGTGGGCGAAACTGTATGTCGATCCCAATGACGGCTTGATCAAGCGCACCGAGAAACTGTGCCGCAAGCTGGGGGTTCAGAATCGACGCGACAAATTGCGAGCTGAGCGTAAACGCCGCGCGCATGGCTGGCGGTTCGACCACAATCTGCGTGTCCTCACCGAGACGCGGTTTCTGGTCAAATTGAACGGTTGCTGGTTTCAAATCGATACCGATCACGTCCCCATTGGCAAATTTGGGCGGCGCGTCGAAGGACGAGAGCTTGTGCAAACCTTCGCCAATAAGGCTTCAGCTGACTCTGGCGCCTGGACCATTATCGCCAAGCGCCAGCTCAACAAGAAAGAGCTGCGCATGCAAAAGCTCAGCAATGATTGATGGCCTGGCGGGTCTTCGGGCTTAAAGTCCGAGGCTCGCCAGCACCGTTTCCGTATCCGCGCCGAGACGCGGCGGGTCGATCGCGACATTGGCCGGCGTCGCGCTGAATTCGACCGGGTGTTTCATGCTGCGATAGGCGCCGGCGTCCGGATGAGTCCGAGTTTGGAAGAAATCCACCGCGGCCAGATGCGGATCTGCCAGAACATCGGCCATTTCATTATAGCGCATCGCCGGAATGTTGGCTTCATCCAGCAAGGTCAGCCACTCATCGGTGGTTTTTAACAAGGCGACCTCACCAATGATGGCGTACAAGTCCGTGATGTTTTCTGTGCGTGCCGAATAGGTTGAAAAGCGCGGATCTTCGAACACACCAGGTCTGCCGCCCATGTCAAAGAACAATTCCCATTGTTTATCCGAATAAGGCACTAATCCGATATAACCATCCTTGGTCTTATACGGCTTGCGATTGGCATTGACCGAGCGCGTATAAGCGAGCTTGCCATTCCCGGGCAGGAATGTCTCACCATACAGGTTTTCGACCATGTTGAAGAAGGTGAAACTTTCCAGCATGGGCACGGAAACAAACTGGCCTTCACCCGTTTTCTGCTTGTGAAACAGTGCTGCCAGCGTGGCATAAGTGGCGAATAGGCCAACCGTTTTGTCTGCGACCAGACTTGGCGCATATTCCGGATCGCTGCCAGAACGCATCGCATTCAGTGCGGCAAATCCGGACGCGCCTTGGATCAAATCGTCATAAGCCTGGCGTTTTTCATACGGCCCGCCAGCGCCAAACCCGGCGCAATGGACATAGACGATGCCTGGATTGATTGCTTTGACGCTTTCGTAATCCAGGCCGAGCCGACCCATGCCAGCGAGACGGACATTGTGGAAAAAAACGTCTGCGTCTTTGAGCAAAGCCATGATTGCAGCTTTGCCATCTTCGGTTTTGGCGTCGAGTTGAACGGATCTCTTATTGCGGTTGAGGCTGGTATAGATGGGGCCAAGATCGCCGGTCGGAGAGGCGCCCGCATAGCGCATCATGTCGCCCGCTTTTCCCTTTTGGCCAGCTTCAATCTTGATCACATCGGCGCCGAGATCCCCAAAAATTAGTGTCGCGAACGGGCCGAGCACGACCGATGACATGTCGATGATTTTAACCCCAGCCAAAGGGCCGGTGCGTTTTGCGGTATCGCTCATTGATTCCTCCGGACTATTGCGAAGGATGTCCTCATGGTGTCGTTACGACAAGCAAGTCTTATTTTGACTTATCCGTATGCGCCATAAGCCTGACATACAGCCAGCGTGGTCATGTGCATCAGGCGATCAATCTCATCGAGCGGTTTGATCACGTCGGCATGCAGCTGGTCATAGCCATTGGCCGGGTTACCAGTCATATGTCCGGGTTCGGACAGACCGGCTAATCGGGTTTCTGCGTCTCGCGAAGCCGGGAAGATTTCGCAAAGCAGCTTCACGGCGTCACCAATCTGCATGGTGCGGATCAAATGCATGATGTCTTCAACGGTTGATTCATGACGACGCGAAACGGTCGGCAACTTGCCCGCCAGCGACAAGGCTTTCATCATCAAGGCCTGGCGTATGGCATGCAGGACATGCACGTCGAGCCGGGCTTCGCGGCGCGTTTCCGAGCTCGGCACCTGATCCATATTGGCCAGCATTGGGTCAAACTTGCTGAAATCGATGGTGAATGTATTGGCGATCTTTTCGATCGATGTGCTGGTCTGACGATCCTGCAGCAAATAATAGATCCGGCGATAGGCGAGCATCATATCTGGATCATTCGTGGCTTTGGACAGTGCCACCCAGAAAGTCGGATCATAGACGCTGGCATAGGCGCGCAAGACAGGCACGCTGGTCGCTGACCGTGCCATTGACGCAAGCTTCATCAGTCCGCGCATACGGGGCGATTCTTTGATCAGATCATTGACCTGATCCCGCTCACGGCGGAGCGCCGAGCCAATCCCGGCAGCGCTGTTCACCGGCACGCCGAGCTGCTGCAGCGTCGCATTGTGCGAAATCGCGCGCAGCGACCGAGGGCCGGCTGGGCCTGAACTGCGTCGACGCTGACGCGAGCCGGCTTTGACCAGGAAGTTGGTCGCAAAATCATTCAGCAGATGTCCATAATCCGGATTAGCGAAAAGGCGTTCATGCCAACGACGCAAGGCGCGGTAAAAATCCCAAACCAGATCCGTGCGCTGATAGAAGGGATCCTGACTTGTATCATTCGGTTCGGACAGCAAATGGTCTGCAAACGCATTATATGTCGCCGTCGCCCGCGCGAGTAGCGCATCCGTCTCAGAGTTCGATCGATAATCCGCATTTGCCGGAAGACTCGGACGAACG
>JBCCDZ010000237.1:0-5144 GCA_039030525.1 Pseudomonadota bacterium
CTCCGATTCTACGACTTTCGCCAGCAATTTGGCGACGCCGAGCGGCTCGACATCATCATCGGACTTGATCAGGATGCCGCGATCGGCGCCCATGGCGAGCGCCGTACGAATGGTCTCTTGTGCTTGCTGTGGCCCGATTGAAACGGCAATAACTTCCGTCGCTGTGCCGGCTTCTTTCATCCGCACAGCTTCTTCGACGGAAATCTCGTCGAATGGATTCATGGACATTTTGACATTGGCCAGATCGACACCGGTCTCGTCAGATTTGACGCGGACCTTTACGTTATAGTCGATGACCCGTTTGACAGGCACGAGGACCTTCATCGGCGACTCCCAGAGTTAGCTAAATTTCTGTTGCCGTGCAGGTAGCAGGACGGACAAGAAACACAAGGCTTACCTTAACGTTAGCGTCAGTTTGGCGCGGAAATTTGAAATGGCTTTCTAGGTCTGCCGCGCTTGAATTAACTGAGTTTCTGGTCAAACACCGCTTTTGCGCGATGCTCCGCCAGGACCGCCCAGCCCAGAACTGCAATCGCCGCTAACCCGGCGACGAGCGCCATCGACCAGAACACATCCGAGACAAGTGGGGCTGCTTCGAGCATGCCCAGCATGGTCAGCATATTATACCAGTCGTGGCCTAACATTTTGTGCTCGATCAAATCTGATGATCCGAGCAGGTTCAACTCGAGATTTTGAGCATCGCCAGAATAGGTGGCGGCGCTGAACAGAGCGACCGACATCCAGGTCAGCGTCATCGCACCAAGCCGTTTGCAATTTGCCCGCAGAAACCAAATCGTCAGCACTGCCGGAACGCCAATTTCAAAAAGCGTTCCGCCCAATAAATGCACAAACCTGCCGGCCCACGACGTCAAAAAGTGGCCGCCCTCATGAATGATCAGGCCAAACGTGTCGATAAACTCGGCTGGCATGGCAAACACGCCTTGTGAGAGGCCAAGACTTCCCGCCAATATCATCGTCAGGAGAAACGCCAACATTGCGTGTGTGACCAGAGGCTGACGGGCCAGGTCTGATTCAATGCTCCGAATGTCTGGCTTTTGCCGATAAATCCCAATCGCCAACAAGACCAGAATGACGGCGCATGCGCTTTGTAGCAGCCCCATAATACCGAACATGATCTATCCTCAATCGATCTTCGGTCCCCACAATTGTTCATAGATGACAAAACAGAGCAAAGTCTTTCGCCAATCGATCAAATTCGGGTCATCGCCAAGCGCACGTCGCTTTTACTAAAACGCGGTGGCCCGGGATGCGCCGGAATTCGCAATTGCGATGGCTTGAAACCGGGTGCCCATCTCGGCAGGGTCGACGAGGGACCGGACCCGCGCGTGAAGGTCGTCCGCGCGATCAGGATGCTGCTGTGCCAGTTGGTTTAAGCGCGCTTCGGCGCCAAGCGAGAGCAGAAACTGACTTTGGGAGATCGGTCCATCAACGTGCAGACCCTGCGCGCCGGCCAGCTTCTGGAGGCGTAAAAAGTCGACGTCACACGTCAAATCACTTCCACCTGGTTCGGCCAATGGGTCTATTTGTTGCCCGCTCAAGTAAGACCGCAGCGTATCGTCTGGCGCACCATTAACGGTGCCATAGTCGATGAACAAGGCGCGCCCAGCGGCTGTTTCAAATAAATGATGCAGCGTTTCGCTCAGGGTTTTCAATCCGGGTTGAAGTTCGAGTGCGGCTTGATTTTCCGGAGTGATCGCGCCGGATGGCATGGCGTCGACCTTCAGACCGAATGTCAGCTGATCTGAGTCATCCAGACCGATTACGCGCTCATGCCAGTCTGCACCGACTTTGATGAATTGCTGGACGGGAAGACAGTCGAGCCATTCATTCGCGATCAAGAGAAGGGGCTGATCGGTTGGCACGTCTGACAGATCTGACAGGAAGCGTGCATCGAATTTGCGCTTTAAGTTGGCGCGCAGAATGGGACTCGGCTCGATGAAAATCAAATCCAAAGCCGCATGAAACCCCTCAATTCGAGCTGTTGCGCGCAAGGCATCGGCCATGAGCGTCCCTCTGCCTGGGCCGATTTCGATCAGTGAGACCCGTTGCGGCGCACCCATGTCTTGCCATTCCTGCGCCGCCCACAGACCGATCAGCTCGCCGAAGACCTGGCTCGTTTCTGGCGCGGTGATGAAATCCTGGCCGAGGCCAGGACGTGTGGCATAATAGCCATGCTGGCGATCATGCAGGCAGAGATCCATATAGGTCGCGACCGAGATCGGTCCGCTGGCCTGGATCATGGCAATCAGGCGGGATTTCAGGTCGGTCACGCCTGTGCGGTGACGCTCGGCTTTTTCAGAGCGTGCCAGACGAGATAGGCGCCGCCCACCCACATTGGAAGCGACAGGATCTGCCCCATGGTGATCCATTCCGGCAGGCCTTCAACAAACGCGTCAGGCTGGCGGAATTGTTCTGAAACCGTGCGCCCGAACGCGTAGAATAACAGGAACAGGCCAGCGATCAGCCCAGGACGCTGCAAGGCTTTGAATCGCCAAACCAGGATCGGCAGCACGATGGCAGGTAACAGGCCTTCCAATGCCGCTTCATAGAGTTGGCTGGGATAGCGTGCCACCTCGGTATTGTTATAGACCCACTCTCCGGTGCTCCAGTTGTACGCGCTGGGGGTTGAGCCTCTGACATAGCCTTCAGGGAATATCATGCCCCAAGTGCTGCCTTCCGGTACGGGTCTGCCATACAATTCTGCATTAATGAAATTGGCGATGCGCCCAAAGAATGGCCCTAATGGCGCGACCGTGCCGGCAATATCGCCGACGGATAAAAGCGAGATTTTCCGCTGGCGTGTCACCCATAGGATCGCAATCACGACCCCGAGCAGGCCGCCATGAAAGCTCATGCCGCCTTCCCAGATCCGCAGCAGGCTCATTGGATCCGCCATGGTTTGATCCCATTGATACGGCAATTGGTAGAACAGGATATAGCCAAACCGCCCGCCGAGAATGACGCCCAAGGTCACGTAGAAGAGCAGGTCATCAATATCATCGCGGGTCGCCGGACTGGTACCGCCCCAAAGCGCCGGGCGAGCAACCAGGGCGAGTGCCAGGCGCCAGCCCATCAGCAATGCCATGATGTAAGACAAAGCGTACCAGCGGATTGGAAACTTGCCGAGGCCGAGAAATCCGAGATCAATCTGGAATATCGCGGGCGACATTTCCGGGAAGCTCATGGCGGCCTGTTGAGCGGTAATTGCGAGCAGACTCATGCGGCGGTCTTTCCTGTCGGCATATTCATCCCCATCTGCTAGGCACAAACTGTAACAGGTTCAAGACGCGCAGAGGAGTTCGTCACATGTCGACCAAAAGCCCAATGCTGGATGATATCGCCGGACTGATGACCGGTGCCATGGGCGCAGCGCGCGCCGCCGGCGAAGAAATGAAGACGGCAGGACAATCGCGCATACACGCTATGATCGCGGATATGGATCTTGCCAGCCGTGAGGAAATCGAAGCGCTGAAGGCGATTGCGGTGCAAGCGCTCGAGCGCGTGGAGGCCCTTGAAGCACGTCTGGACAAGCTCGAGAAATAGGCCTGTCCACTGCTTTTTAACCAAGACTCTTGCGCGATGAGTCGGGCATGATTAGCTTCTACCCCAAGGCAAGAATGCCTTACTGATTCGGAAGGGGGAACCTATGAGCCTGTCCGTAGAACGTTCGCAAACATTTGATATTGATGCGCTTGAACTGGTTGAAAGCTGCCTGACAGAAGCTGGTTGGGACTTTCAGCGTGACGAAGATGATGCAACGATTCAGTGCATTGCCGGCTCTAAATGGGGCGATATGGGCGGCATGTTCGCCAACCGTGCTGAGCCGCCAGCTCTGCACTTTTCCATCACCTTGGACGTCAAGCCGACCGAAGCGAGACGCCAGGCAATTTCCGAATTGGTGATGATGGCAAATGAGCGACTTTGGCTTGGTCATTTCGATTATTGGGCTGATGAAGGGGTGATCATCTATCGTCACGCCTTGCCAATGCTGGACCGGGTTGAACCGGAAGCTGGCGAGGTTCGCGCTGTCATGGCCGCGGGCCTGGATGCTGTGAACATGTTTGTTCCGGCGTTCAATTTTGCGATCTGGGCGGGCAAGTCGCCGCGAGAGGCGCTGGAAGCGGCTCTGTTCGAAACCGCTGGCGAAGCTTAACCGCCTCGATTAAGGACCAGTCTGAAGGTTCAGACGTGAGGTCCGCAAATGACATCGCAGATTACACTTATTGGGGCTGGACGGATGGGCTCTGCGCTCGCTGGCGGCTGGTTAAAGGCCGGACGGGCAGGGCACATTGATATTGTCGATCCGGCACCTGCGCCAATCGTTCAATCCTGGATTGACGCAGCTCAGGTGCGCCACAATCCTGCCCCCGCGCCTGCCGATATCCTGGTCGTCGCGGTCAAACCGCAAGTGTTCGGACAATTAGCGACAGACATTGCCGCGCGCGTTGGACCCGAGACTCGTGTCATTTCCATCATGGCGGGGGTCTCAATCGCGACGCTGGCGACCAAGCTCGGCACGGCCAAGGTCAGCCGTGCCATGCCCAACACGCCAGGTCTTGTCGGCAAAGGCGTCACAATCTTGTGCACCAAGCCGGATGCGTCGGATGTGCTGATCACAGATATGAAAGCGCTGCTCGCGCCATTGGGCGCAGTAGAAGGTCCCATCAGCGAGGCTCAATTGCCAGCTGCGACCGCGATTTCTGGCTGCGGGCCGGCATATGGATTCCTGCTTGCAGAGGTCATGGCGGCCGCCGGTGCGAAGCATGGGCTCGATCCAGACCTTGCGATGCGTCTGGCACGCAAGACGGTTGAAGGGGCCGGCGCGCTGATGGAAGATGCCGAAGAAGATGCGGCCACGCTACGCAAGAATGTCACCTCGCCGAACGGAGTGACGCAGGCCGCTCTAGACGTCTTGATGTCGCCGCAAGCGATGCCATCTCTGTTTGAAGAGGCAGTTGCGGCGGCCATCGCTCGTGACATCGCGCTCTCCAAGGAGACCGAATGACCCGCGACGAAATCATCGATAAAGGTGTTGAAGCAGCGCTGACGCTGGCTGAGACGGAAAAGTGGAGCGCCATCACATTGGCTGCAATCGCGGCAGAGGCGGGATTGAGTCTCAGCGA